>CAXTTD010000430.1:0-2081 GCA_964246945.1 uncultured Solirubrobacteraceae bacterium
CGTCGCCCACCAGACGCGGTTCGTGGAGATCGGACCCGTCACCGCCTTTCATGCGCGGACCTTCGAGACGCTGCTGCCGTTTCCCCCCCTGCGCTTCGGCTGGGGCCTGGAGCTGCACTGGTCCGCCCTGGCCCGTGACCACGACTGGCGGGAAGGCGTGATCGACGCCACCCCCGTCCTGCACGGGATGCGCCGGGTGGCGGGCGCCTACACGCACGCCGAGGCAGTCGCCGAGGCCCGGGAGTTCCTCGCCGGCCGTGCCTACACTCCAGCTGCGGAGGCGGCACGGACCCTCGTCACCCACCGTGGCGCATGATGAGCGCGCTGTCCCGGACCTCGGAGCCCTGCGACCCCGACAACCTGCTTGACCGGCTGAGCTCCCAGGAGACCCTCGAGCACCACTACCGGCGGCTCGTCGAGCGTGAGCGCGCGATCCTCGTCGCTCGGCTACCGCTCACCGGCGGCCGGGTGCTGTCGGGCGGGGCCGGGTGGCATCCCGGTCGTCATCTGTTCCCGGCGCCCGCGTTCCATCTCGTCGCGGTGCAGTCCGATCCCGCGAAGGTCGCCGGGGTGCTCGAGACCGGACGTGCCGAACAGGCGATTCGGGGGTCCGCGTGTCAACTCACGCTGCCCGCCGGCACCTTCGACGTCGTCCTCTACCGGCTGGTGATGCACCCGGTCGGCTTCCCGGGGCCGCTCGCGCCCTGCTTTGGCGTGGCGGCCCGGCTGCTCGCGCCGGGTGGGGCGTTGGCGGTGATCGAGCTGGGGCGGGGGCACCCGATCGGGGCGGGGCTCGCGCTCGCCAACCGACTCGGGCTCGGCGAGCTTGCCCACGGTACGCCCGACGACGTTCCGCGCTCACCGCGAGCGCTGCTCCGCGGAGCCGGTGCCGCGGGGCTCGAGCCCGAGCTGCATACCGTCACCTACACCTGGCGGCGCCTGACCGCCACCGTCCAACGCCGTCTCGGCGTGCTCGATGGCCCCGGCTCGCGTCCCCGCGCTGCCCGGTTCGGCCACACCCTCATGCTCGTCGCACGCGCACCGTGAGCACCCGGAACCGGAGATTGCGATTGGTAAGGTCCTCCGACGTGTCAGCCGTCATCGACGCGTCCGCGCGCCCGACGACCGGCGAGCCCGCTGGCACCCCTCCTCCGTCGGGCCGCCCCGCACGAGTCACGGCCGGTGTCACCGTCGGTCTGGCGGCTCTCCTGTCGGCGATCGCCTTCGTCACTCGGGGCGGCGTGGACGAGACCGTCGCCTCGTGGGGCAACACCTGGACCGAGATCGTGCTCACGGTGCTCGGCCTCGCCGCCGTATGCCTCGGCCTGTTCGTTCGTCCTCCGGGGGCCCGGCGGTTCGGCTGGCTGACCGCCGGACTGATGGCGGTCATGTTCGCGCTCGAGGCCGCCTCGATCGCCTGGTCGGTCGCCCCCGACAGCTCGTGGCTCGCATCGGGGCAGATGCTCGGCTACCTCGCGATACTCGCGGCCGCGATCTTTCTCGCGCGCCCGCTGGCCGTTCGCTGGACTGCTGTGCTCGGAGCTCTCACGCTGTGGTCGGCCACATTGTGCGCGTGGTCATTGCTCGTGAAGGTGTTCCCGACTTCGCTCGCCGCAGGGAACATGGTCGGTCGTCTGCAGGCACCGTTCGGCTACTGGAACGCGATCGCCCTGTGCGCCGCGATGGGCGTCCCCTGCTGCCTGTGGCTCGGCGCCCGACGCGACGGTGGCCGTCGTCTGGCGGCGCTCGCCGCACCTGCGCTCGCGCTGCTCGTCGCGGTGCTCGTGCTCTCCTACTCGCGATCCGCTGACCTCGCGGCGGTCGTGGCGGGGGGACTGTGGCTCGTCTTCGTCCCGGTGCGCCTGCGCGCCGTTGCGGTGAGTGTCGTCGGGGCGGCGGGTGGCACCGCCATCAGCGTGTGGGCGCTGCTGCACCACGCGCTCAGTCACGACGGGGTGGCGATGGCCCGGCAGGACCACGCCGGTCACGTCTTCGGGATCGTGCTCATCGTCGTGTTCGTGCTCACCGCGGTCGCGGGCGTTGCCGTCACCGAGGCCATGGACCGCACCCAGACGTCTGCC
>CAXTTD010000430.1:2168-3387 GCA_964246945.1 uncultured Solirubrobacteraceae bacterium
ACCTCCTCACGCGGGCTGTTCGGCGAGATCTCCTACCGCTGGCACCAGCTCACCAACCCGTCGGCGGTGGTCTCGGCGAGCAGCGCCTCCCGCGTCCTCCAGTTCGGCTCCAGTCGCCCGCTCTACTGGCACCAGGCACTCGCGGTCGGCGACGCCCATGGCTTCAAGGGCGTGGGCGAGCTCGGGTTCTCGGTGGCGAGGCTGCTGGATCCGACGAGTGTCGAGACAGTCCTCCAAGCCCACAGCTACGTCTTCGAGACCTACGCCGATCTCGGGATCCTCGGGCTCCTGGTGACCGCCGCGCTGCTCGGCGCCTGGCTTGTGGCGAGCGGACGCACGCTGTCGGCCCACCGACGCTGGAGGTCGATCGCGATCGACGAGCAACCGGAACGGATGGGACTCATCACGCTCGCCGCCGTCGTGGTCGCCTTCGGAGTGCAGGGGACGCTCGACTGGACGTGGTACTTCACGGGCCTCGCCGCGCCCGCCCTGCTCGCCGCCGGATGGCTCGTCGGACGGGGACCGGGCCGGCCCGCGGGCGGTGGCGGCGGCGGCGGTGGGCCCCGCCCCGCCGCGCCGGCGGCGGGGGCGGGGCCCCGCGGGCTCCCGCCCTCGGCGGCGCCGCGGTGCTCGGCTGCTGGCGCGTGTGGCGGCCCCTGCACAGCGCCCAGCTCGTGAACTCCGCGGAGAACTCCGGCAGCGTGTCGGCAGCGCGCGCCGCCCATGCGGCCGACCCGTTCGCGCTGCAGCCCTACGAGGTGCTCTCCGGCTTCGCGCAGAGCGCCCACGATCCCGCGCTCGCCCGGGCCGAGCTCGAACGCGCCACTCGCGCGCAGCCCGACAACCCGAACGTGTGGGAGCCGTTCGCGCAGCTGCTCATCTCCCAGCACCGGTGGCGAGCCGCGATTGCCCCGCTGCACGAGGTGCAGGTGCTCGATCCCGCCGCCAACCAGCTGACGGTGATCAACGACCAGTTGATCCGCGAGGTGTTCCGCCACCTCCCGTCCGGCAGCTGACGCTCACCGCGTCGCGCTCGCCATGAGCATCCGTCGTCCGAACGGCGGACCACCACCCCGACGGACCTCGATCTCGGCGAAAGCGAAATCAGTCAGGACCCCGCGCAGGGAACTCGTGCTGTAGAGGTGCAGGTGGTCGCCGAGCGGTTCGGAGTAGAGCTCGATCCCGGCGACGAGCAGGCGCAGCCGCGAGTGGTTGGGGG
>CAXTTD010000431.1:0-962 GCA_964246945.1 uncultured Solirubrobacteraceae bacterium
GAACACGCCCTGTGATCGTGAGCAGTCCTCCGGACGGACACCGGCACTTGTGGCCCTGTAGGTCGACACGCGGTCTGTAGGGCGAGCCGCGTTTCTCTGTAGGTCGACACGCGCCCGGTCTGTAGGACGACACGCGGGGGGTCTGTAGATGGACCCGCGGTCACGTTTCCCGGTCCACCGGGCCCCACGGCGGGCCGATTCAGGCCGGGTCGCCGGGCCATTGCCTCCTCCAGGGCAACCTACCGGCCGTCGTCGCGGGTCTCGACGCCCCCGGCGCACGAGGTCTATAGGTTGGCTCACGGTCCGCCGGATGAGGTCTGTAGGTCAGCTCGCGTTTATCGCGACGGCACACCGTTAGCTCGGCATTGGTCCTCTTTCTCGTAGGTCTGTAGGTCAGCGCGCGAGTTGTCCGGATCCGCGCTTAGGATCGCCTGCGCAAATGGCAGGGGATTCCCGGATACACAATCTGCACCCCGACGATGCTGATGCCATCGGCTATCTGGAACGGTCCCTGGCGGAGAGTCCTGTCTGGCAGATGGGCGCGCGCACGCTCGCGCCTGAGGTCGAGCGTCGCGACCCCCGCCTGCTGGACTTCATGGCCAACGCTAAGAACGCCCCCCTGGGCGAGCTTGAGTTCGACGTCCTGACTTGGGCGATCACTCGCTGGTATGCGGTCGGCCGCCCCGCAGACGGTCGACTGAGCGCCACGCTCGGCGAGCTCGCGTACGCGCTCTATGGGGGCCGCCACGGCGGCATGCAGTACGCCTTGCTGCGCGAGGCGCTGGACCGCCTGTTCAACGTCAGCCTGGACCTCACGGTCTTGACCGTTGAGAAGCAGGGCACTGAGAAGTGGCTGGCCACGAAGCGTCGACGCGTCATCCAGGAGTTGACAATTCACGAGCCGCTCGGCGGCGCGGCCCGCCTGGCCTCGACCGTCGAGATCCGCCTGGGCTCCTGGCTGG
>CAXTTD010000431.1:972-3382 GCA_964246945.1 uncultured Solirubrobacteraceae bacterium
GTGGGCGGGATCGCCAAACGCCTGGCGATTTACCTCGCTGCCCGCTCAGGCGAGTTCGCGCCGATCACCCAGCACACCGAACGACTGACCATCGCCCTCAGTGACCGGCTCTATGAAGAGTTCGGAATCACCGCGGCACGCGAGCGGGACCGCCGTGCGTCTCTGGCGCGGGCGGCGGAACGGATCGCCGAGAAGGATCCTCGCTACTCGCGGTTGACCGTCAACCACACGGCTGCCGGATACGTGCTGCGCGTCGACCGACCGATCTCCGGCAGCGTGGTGATGCTTCCGGGTCTGGGCGCTTAGCGACGCCCGCCGACCCGACGGACGGCCGGGTTTGGCGGGGTTAGCGAACTCGACGAGCTCCCGCAGCTCGTCGTCGTCGAGGTCCAAGCAGGTGGATGAGCGCCACGGCGACCGTCACCCCAACCTCCTTGATGCGCAGCTTCCACAGACGATCCTCGAGCTCATCGATCAACTCGCCTGGCAGCCATCGGCGCCAGCCGATCCTGGCGAGAAGCTCCAGTCATCTCTGTCGTCCGGTCCGCGGCTCCGCCTCGGCCTTTCTCACCCTTGTGCCCGTTTATAGGCGCGTCCGGTACTGCTCGACGGTTGCCGCGAGCTCGGCGAGGCTCGCGGGGTCTGAAGGGTTGACGTACCTGGCAAGCAGGGCGGCGAGCAGCTGCTCTTGAGTGAGGGCCTCGGTCTGGTCTCTTAGCTCCACGAGGGCGTGCTCTAGTCGGCGGCTGAGCGATCGCGGAACGCGGCCGAACACCCCCTTCTTGGGCTCATCCCTATAGCGATTGGACTCCCGGGCCGGTTCACGCGCCTCTGCGGGCCGTTCAGCAGCATCAGCAGCCGTTGCCGGCTTGGGGGTCGGCGTGCGGCGCATGGGAGCGCGGCGTGTGGGGGGTGTCGACACAGCGTCGGCTGTTTGTTCTGGCGCATGGCGCGCGACGGGATCGTCTATGAGGTTGAGAACGGGGCGGCTCGGGCTCATGCGACGGCTCTGAGCCGGGGCTGATGGTCGTGAAGCTCAACGGCCAGGCGGCGGTAAGCCATCGCCCCGGCACTGTCGGGCCGCGCCCACACGAGGGGCTGACCGCCAGCGAGCGCGTTATTGAACTCGGCGCGCAGTGGAATGGTGGTCTCCGCGATCGGGACGTTGAGCTGCTCAAGGGCTGCGTCGATTGCCTGGTGCGTGACGCGCCGCCGATCGACGAACGTGCGAACCACAGCGCTGACGCGGACATCGACGTCCTGGTCACGCAGCTGGGCGACGGTTGCGCGGATCTCGCCGGCGCCCTGGTAGGCGCCGGGGTCGAGCATCGACACCGGCACAACAACCTCACGGACGGCAAAGAGCGCGTTGATGGTGAGCAGCCCGAGGTTGGGCGGGCAGTCGATCAGCACGTAGTCGTACTCATCGACCTGGTCGGCGAGAGCCCGGGCCAGAAATTCCTCACGCTTGGTCTGAGCCACCAGGGTGAGCTCAAGTTTGGAGAGGTCGCGGTGGCCGGCGATGAGGGTCAGCCCCTCCCCTGCCTCGACCTGTGCCTGTGGAACGTTGACGTACCCTGTGAGCACGTCGACGAGCGTGGCCGGCGCTTGCGACGGAGCGATCCCGAATGCCCGGGTGAGGGCGAACTGTGGATCGAGATCGATCGCCAGGACTTGGCGCCCCTCAGCCGCCCAAGCGGCCGCCAAGTTGGCGGTCGTGGTCGTTTTGCCAACCCCTCCCTTCTGCGAACTGACGGCGACCATCTTTGGCATCTGATTCCTGTTCGCCTAGCTTTTCGGAAGTCCTGCAGCCCCGCAAGTTTGCAGGCTAAATGTATAGCCTGATATCACGCTATATGGATATATAGGTAGCGCGCCTGTTTGCGAGCTCGCCGACCGGCGAGCGGGCGGGCTAACTGGCTATCGCGATATCCGTGCCTACGCGTGAGCTGCCCCCGCCGGCACATGACGCGACGCCTATTGGCGGTTGCGGTGATCTGTTGGGTCGGAATGCCCGTAGGAAGGGTGATGAAGCTTTGTGCGAGAACGCTCAACCTCAGTAGGAGCGTTGAGCTTTGAGCAATATTTATAAATCCTCAAAAACACGGTGTGTTAGCCGCTTGGATAAGGGCAACCACTCATTTAGTGAACCTTTGTGATGTCCGCATCCTTTGTGATGTCCGCATCCCAGAACTTCCGAGCGCTCGATGAATAAATCTCGGTTGACTGGGTTGGGCTGTGCGCTTGTCGCGGGGTTGGCGTTTCCCGCTGGCGCCCTTGCGGATGGCTCTGCGGCGCCGGCCGCAGCGGTCAGCGTGTCGGCGGCCGGTGTCAACGTCTCGGTGTCCACGAACTCGCCGGCGGCAGCGGCCACCCCGGCTCCGGCGGCAGCGGCCACCCCGGCTCCGGC
>CAXTTD010000432.1:0-3372 GCA_964246945.1 uncultured Solirubrobacteraceae bacterium
GGCGGCCGACGGCGTCGATGCCGAGGCGGTGGGGCGGCTGCTCTCCCGGGCCCGGCTGCGCCTGGTGATGACCGCTCATCCGACGGAGGCCCGGCGACGCACGACGATCGACAAGCTCGCCCGCGTGTTCGGGGTCCTGCGCGACCTCGACGAGCGCTCCCGTCCCGACCGTGAGGACGCCCGCCGCCGGCTGCTGGCCACGATCCAGGAGCTGTGGGGCTCTGACGGCGTGCGCGCGGCCGAGCGCACCGTGCTCGACGAGGTCCGGGCCGGGCTCATCCACTTTGCCTCGACGCTCGCGGACACCGTGCCGCGGATCTACCGGGACCTCGAGGTCGCCCTCGCCGAGCACTATCCGGAGACGGTGGGGGAGCCGGTGCCGCCGCTGCTGGTGTTCGGCTCGTGGATCGGGGGTGATCGCGACGGCAACCCGTTCGTCACCCCGGCGACGACGCTCAGCACCCTCGAGCTGATGCGCGAGACGTGCCTGCGCCGCTACGACGGCGTCGTCGAGCAGCTCGCGGGCCGGCTGTCGCTCTCGGAGCGGCTTACCGGCCACGCGGTGGAGCTCGAGGCAGTCCTGCGCGCCGGCGAGTGCGACTTTCCGGCCCTCGGCGAGACCCTGGAGGCGGTCAACCCCGAGGAGCCGTATCGTCGCGCGCTGTCGTTCGTGCGCGAGCGGATCCGGGCCACCCGCGAGCGCGACCCCGCCGGCTACCCGGATCCCGACGCGCTGCTCGCCGACCTGCGCCAGGTCCGGACCGCGCTGCGCCACGGCGCGGGCGCCCTCGCCGCGGACGCCGAGCTCGCCGACTTCATCCGCCAGGTCGAGGTGTTCGGCTTCCACTACGCCCGGCTCGACATCCGCGAGCACGCGAAGGTCCACCGCGCTGCCCTGCATGAGCTCTACGCGGAGCTCGGCGTGTGCGCCGACTACACGGGCCTTGACGAGCGCGCGCGGATCGCGCTGCTCACTGGCTCGATCGCCGATCGCCGCCCGCTCGTGCCCGCTCAGTATGACGGCTTCAGTCCGGCCACCCGCGAGGCGCTCGACACCTTCGGAACCCTGCGCGAGGTGCTCGAGGGCGACCATCGCGGGGCGGTGCGCACCTACATCGTCTCCGGCGCCGAGGGCCCGGCCGACCTGCTCGAGGTGCTGCTGCTGGCCAAGGAGGCGGGCCTGTGCGCGGCCGGGGGCGAGCGCTGCGTGCTGCGGATCGTGCCGCTGTTCGAGGCCGGGGCGACGCTCGCCGCCGCCCCGGAGACGCTGCGGACGCTGATGGCGATCGACGTCTACCGCCGGGCGCTTGCGGCGGCCGGCAACGAGCAGGAGGTGATGATCGGCTACTCGGACTCCAACAAGGACGTCGGCTATCTCGCCTCGGCGTGGCTCGCCTATGAGGCCCAGGTCCGCATCGTCGAGGTGCTCCGGGAGCACGGCGTCGGGTGGCTGTTCTTCCACGGCCGCGGCGGGGCGGTCGGCCGCGGTGGCGGTCCGACGAACGGTGCGATCCTCGCCCTGCCGCCCGACACCGTCGGCGCCCGGCTGAAGATGACCGAGCAGGGCGAGGTGCTCACCGCCAAGTACGCGGTGGCGGAGATCGCCCACCGTGAGCTCGAGCTTGCCCTGAGCGCCACCCTCGCCACCGGGTGGGCGCGCTCCCACGACCGCTCGCGCGACTTCGCCGCGCTGCTCGCCGAGATGGCCGCCGACGCCGAGGCGCTGTACCGCTCGGTCGTCCAGGAGGATCCCGACTTCGTGCGCTTCTTCACGGGGGTGACCCCGGTGGCCGAGATCTCGCGGCTGCGGCTCGGCTCCCGGCCGGCCTCGCGTGGGGGCGCGGGCGGAATCGACGAGTTGCGTGCGATCCCCTGGGTGTTCTCCTGGACCCAGGCCCGGATCGTGCTGCCGGCGTGGCTCGGCCTTGGGACCGCGCTGTCGCGGGCTCGCGAGCGCCACGGGATCGAGGTGCTGCGCCAGATGGCTGCCGAGTGGCCGTTCTTCACCAGCGTGCTCTCGAACGCCGAGATGGGCTGCGCGAAGGCCGACCTCGGGATCGCCCGGCGCTACGCCGCCCGGTGGCCCGATCCCGCGGGCGAGCGCATCTGGCCGCGTCTGGAGGCGGAGTTCGAGCTCACCGTCCGCGAGCTGGTGGCGATCGGCGGCGGGGAGCGGCTGCTCGACTCCGAGCCGGTGCTCCAGGCCTCGATTGACCGCCGCAACCCGGCGGTCGATCCCCTGTCGTTCATCCAGGTGGAGCTGCTGGAGCGGATCCGCGCTGCCGAGGCCGACGGCGGGGAGCCGAGCGAGGCGTTGCGCCGCGTCTCCCAGCTCACCATCAACGGGATCGCCTCGGGTCTGCGCAACACCGGCTGACTGCCGTCCAGGGCCCAACGGGGCGCCGGTGGTCCACTACATTTTCGGTTCATGCCGCTCGCCCTGGACTTGTGCGGGACCGTGCTCGACGAGCGCTATGCGCTGCGGGCGCTCATCGGCGAGGGCGCATTCGGCCGCGTCTACGAGGCCCACGACCTCCGGCTCGACCGTCCGGTCGCGTTGAAGCTGCTTGGGCCGTGGTGGGCCGGGGATCCCGGCTGGGTGCGGGTGTTCACCCGCGAGACGCGAATGCTCGCGCGCTGCAGCGATCCGGGCATCGTCCGCATCTTCGACGCCGGCGAGGCGGCCGAGGGGCCGTACTACGTCTCCGAGCTCGTGCGCGGCGAGGACCTCGCGCAGCGTCTGCGCCGGGGCGGGGTGGAGGTCGCCGATGCCCGGTCGATCGCGCTCGGGCTGTGCCGGGGCCTTGCCGCCGCGCACGCGCTGTCGATCGTGCACCGCGACGTGAAGCCCGGCAACGTCCTGCTCGAGGCCGGCTTCAACGGGATCGCGGTGAAGGTCGCCGACTTCGGCGTTGCGCGCTTGCTCGAGGCGGGCGGCGGAGAGGGGACGAGCCAGGCCTCGCGCGTCGTCGGCACCCCGAAGTACATGGCGCCCGAGCAGGCCCGCGGGGGTCTGCTGAGCCCGGCGGCCGACGTCTACAGCGCGGGCGTCGTGCTCTACGAGATGCTCGCCGGCCGCCCGCCGTTCACCGAGGGTGGATCGGCGCAGCTCGCGCTCGCCCATCTCGGGCAGGCGCCGCCGCCGCTGCCCGCCGGGGTGCCCGACGACCTGCGCCGCGTCGTCGCCCGCGCCATCGCCAAGGACCCCGCGGAGCGCTATCCGGATGCGAGAGCGATGGCGCGGGCGCTCGCCGACGGTGAGCCGCACAGACCGTCCGGACGCCGTGGGCCGGACGCCGGGGATCCCCGCCGCCGCTTCGGCTCCGGGCGGCCGGGCGCCGGACGTTCAGTGCCCGCCGGGGCGTGCGGGAC
>CAXTTD010000433.1:0-3371 GCA_964246945.1 uncultured Solirubrobacteraceae bacterium
GCCTCGAGCTCGGTCACGGCCCGCGGGGGCGGTTCCTGCACCCCGACGGCGAGCGGCGGCTCACCCTGCGCCACACCGAGCTCGCGACGCTGCTCGCCCGCCACCCCGACGGGCTCGACGCGCGGACGCTCTCCCGCCTGCTGTTTGGCGCCCCCGGGCACGAGGTCGCCGTCCGGGCCGAGATGCACCGCCTGCGCGAGATCCTCGGCCCGGCGCTCGGGACGCGCCCCTACCGGCTGGTGGGAATCGTGTCCGACGTCACCGGCAAGGACGACGATCAAGATCCTCGATGACCGTCCTCACGCCGCGCCGGCAGCGACGAGCGCGAGCTTCTCGGCGCGCGCGAGGCGCTTGATCCTCGCCTCCTCGCGGCGGGCACTCGTGCGGTCGGCCATCGGCAGCGCGAGCGCGAGGCTCACCGGCCGCCGGCTCGCCGTGTAGCGGCTCGCGGCTCCCGACTGGTGGCGGGCGAGACGCCGCTCGAGGTCGACCGTCCAGCCGGTGTACAGCGACCCGTCGCGGCACCACAGCAGATACACCCAGGCCTCGCTCATCGTGTCTCCTCAGTTCGCGCCGGCGTCGGCGCCCCCTGCCACTCGAGCGTCGCGTGCATCACGACGAAGTGCAGTCCGGGAACGAGCGGCCGGTCGCGGGGGTCATCGCCGAACGGTCGGACCTCGCCGGTCGCTCGGAAGCCGCGGCGCTCGTACCAGGCGATCAGGGCGTCCTGGCCCGAGACGACCGTGATCTCCAGGGCGGGCGCGGCGAAGCGCTCGACGGCGAGTCGCCGGGCGAGCGCGATGAGCCCCCGGCCGAGACGCCCTCGCTGACGGGCCGGCGTGACCGCCAGCAGACCCAGGTGGGCGAGACCCGAGGGGTCGGCGCGGACCTCGCAGCAGGCGAGAATCCCGCCGCTGTCGGGCGCGGCCGGTTCGGAGGACTCCGGTACGACGACCAGAATCGCCCCGGGATCCGCGATCGCGGCGTGCAGCGCTGCGAGAGAGATCCGCTCGCCCTCCACTCGGCCGATCTCGTTTGTCCATCCGCCGGGGCCGCGGTAGGCGCGGCGCACGAGCGCGTGGAGGTCGGGGGCGTCGGCGGCCCTCGCCGGGCGCCAGGCAGGCTCGCCGGTCATCGGGTGTAGAGCGTATGAGCGCCAAGACGAGTAGGGTGGCGCGGTCACTTCGTTCCGCGGGCGTCCCCGTCCGCGGTTCCGGTCAAGGAGAGCTCATGGACCTTCCCCGTATCGCCCCAGCGCGCCGCGCTGCCCTCACCGTCGTCGCGCTCGCCTGCGCCGCCCTGCTGTGGGGAGGGCTCGCCGCCATTGCGCAGGCCCGCTCCTCCGCGACGGGCACCGCACTCACTGCCTCGACGCCGGTCACCCCCGGCTCGGGCTACCTCGCGCTCGGCGACTCGGTGACCTTTGGCTACATGGAGCCGACGGTGCTGCCGACACCCGACTACGCCAACGCGGCGAGCTTCCACGGCTACCCGGAGATGCTCGGCTCTGAGCTGGGACTCAAGGTCGAGAACCTCGCCTGCCCCGGGGAGACCTCGGGGAGCCTCGTGAGCGCGAGCACCCAGAGCAACGGCTGCGAGACCACCCCGACCGGCACCGGAGTCGCGTATCGCAAGGCCTACCCGCTGCACGCGAAGTACTCGGGCACCCAGCTCGCCTACGCGGTGAGGTACCTGAAGGCCCACTCCGGCGTGCGGCTCGTGTCGCTGATGATTGGCGCCAACGACCTCTTCCTGTGTGAGGACGAGACGAGCGACGGATGCGCGAGCTCGACCGAGCAGGCGCCGGTGCTCGCCGGGATCACCCGCAACGTGCACAAGATCCTCACCGCGATCCGCACCCAGGCCCACTACAACGGTCAGCTGGTGATCGTCGACTACTACTCGCTGGACTACGCCTCGGCGCTCGTCAACAACGACTCGGAGATCCTCAACCGGGCTCAGACGGCGGGCGCCAAGGGGTTCAAGGTGCGGTTCGCGAACGCCTACACGACGTTCGCCACCGCGTCGGCGCACTCGGGTAACGACACCTGCACCGCGGGCCTGCTCACCCAGCTCGGCGGCGTCGCTACCAGCTGCGGCGTGCACCCGAGCTACGCCGGCCAGGCGCTGCTCGCCTCGACGGTGGAGAACGCGATCACGATCCGCTGAACCGGGTCTCACGGAGCGGGGCTCGAGCCGTCGCCGGGCGGGGACGACGCCCCATGACGCGGGACCCTACCGGCGCGCCCGCCCGGGGGACGGGCGCGCCGCTCGGGCTCGATCGTGCTCAGATCCTCGCCTTCCGCCGGCGGGCGGGCGCCCTCGACGAGCGCCTGCCCCCGGGGCCGCAGTCGCGTCGCGTCGCGGCGTGGGCGGGACTGCAGGACAGCATGCCGCGCGCCGCGGTGCTCTCGCTGCACGCCCGGGTGCAGGGCATCGAGGCCGCCGCGTGGTCGCAGCCGCCGCTCGTGCAGATCTGGGGTCCGCGCTACAGCGCCTACGTCGTTGCGGAGGCGGACGTCGCGCCGTTCACACTCGGCCGGCTCCCCGACGACGCCCGGGGACGCGAGCGCGCCGAGCGGATGGCGAGGCTGGTGCGCGAGCATCTCGACGCCCGCGACGTGGGGAGCGCTCCCTATGACGAGATCGGCGGGGCGCTGGGCGTGCACCCGAACGCGCTGCGCTACGCGAGCACCACCGGAACGGTCCGCATTCACTGGGATGGCGCCCGCGGCGCACGGCTGTTGACGGCACCGGCACCCGAGGTCGAGCCCGCAGCGGCGCGGCGAGAGCTCGCCCGCCGCTTCCTGCACGTGTTCGGCCCGGGGGACGCGACGGGGTTCGCCGACTGGGCGGGGCTCGCAGGCCGCTCCGCGATCGCCGCCCTGGCGTCCCTCGACGACTCACTCACCGCGGTCCGCACGCCGGTCGGCGAGGCGTGGATCCTCTCCGAGGACGAGCCGGGGTTCCGCGACGTCCCCGGTCCGCCGGCCCCGGTGCGACTGCTCCCCAGCGGGGATGCGCTCTACCTGCTCCAGGGCTCCGCGCGCGAGCTGCTCGTGCCCAACGCCACGCGCCGCGGGCAGCTCTGGACCGCGCGGGTGTGGCCGGGCGCGCTGCTGCTCGCCGGCGAGATCCGCGGCACGTGGCGGAGGGCGAAGCAGACGCTCGTGGTCTCGCCGTGGGGCGCGGTCTCGCGCGCCGCTCGGGCGGCCGTCGAGGCGGAGGCGGCCGGGCTGCCGCTGCCGGGCCTTGAGGGGCCGGTCGAGATCCGCTGGGGGTAGGTCAGCCCGCGAGGGGGCGGGGACCCCCGGGGACATCCACCTCGACGTCGAGACTCGGCAGGTTGACGACGATGCCCTCCTGAGTGC
>CAXTTD010000434.1:0-1792 GCA_964246945.1 uncultured Solirubrobacteraceae bacterium
CGCCTGCCACACGCGGGAGGGGACCCAGGAGGCGAGCGCGTCGAAGGCGAGCACGTCGGCGCGATGGCCGGGCCCGAGGCTGCCGAGGTCGTGCAAACCGTGATACTCGGCGGGGCGCGCGGTCGCCATCACGAGCGCGTCGAGCTCGTCGACCCCCGCGGCGACCGCGATCCGCACGCAGTCGTTCACGTGCCCGTCGGAGAGCAGCGTGCTCGGCTCCCGGTCGTCGGTGCAGAACGCCGCGTGGTCGGTGCCGTGGGCGAGGATCGTCGGCGCCAGCGCGCGCACGTTGCGGCTCGCCGAGCCCTCGCGCAGGAACACCCACATCCCCTTGCGGCGCTTCTCCAGGGCCTCCTGCGCCGCGGTCGCCTCGTGGTCGGACTCGACGCCGGCGGCGAGGTAGGCGTCAAGCGCGGGGCCGCTCACGCCGGGGCTGTGGCCGTCGACGCGCCGCGCCCCGGCGGCAGCGATCCGGGCGCGCATCTCCGGATCGCCGGCGATCACCCCCGGGAAGTTCATCACCTCGGCGATCCCGCTCGCGCCGTGCTCGTCAAGCAGGCGGCGGATGTCCGCGGCCTCGAGCTCGGCGCCCGCGCCCTCGAACGGCGAGGCGGGCACGCAGCTCGAGGCGTACACCGCGAAGCGGATCGGCAACGGCGCCACTGCGCGCATCAGCGCGAGCACCCCGGGGATGCCGAGCACGTTGGCGAGCTCGTGGGGGTCGGCGACGACCGCCGTGGTGCCGAGCGGCAGCACCGTCTCCACGAACGCGTCGATCCACAGCTTCGTGGACTCGAGGTGCATGTGGGCGTCGATGAACCCCGGCGTGAGCGCCGCGCCGTCGACCTCGAGGGTCTCCACGGCTTCGCGCTCCCCCCAGCCGGCGATGACCCCGTCAGCGATCGCCAGCGCGGTCTCGATCCACTCGTGCGTGGCCACCGACAGCACCCGGCCGCCGCGGATCAGCAGGTCAGCGGGCATCTCGCCGCGAGCGACGGCGAGGACACGATCGCTGGCCGGGGGGCGGGCCATCCCGGCACCCTGTCACACCTTGACGCGGCCGCGCCGCCGAGTGATCCTGAGAGGCGTCGTGACCACCCCGGCGCGCGAGCACCCCACCGATCCCACCGGCGTGGCCGATCCGCTCCCTAATCTCAATGCGCTCGCCGAGGCACCGGCGCGCGCGGCGTTCCACGAGTGCGCCGGATCCCGGCGGTGGGCGGCGACGATGAGCGCCGGACGTCCCTACGCGGGCCTCGACGCGCTGCTCGCGGGCGCGGAGAGCGCCTTCGACGGGCTCGACGACGGCGACTGGCGCGAGGCGTTCGCCGCTCACTCGCCGATCGGCGCACCGGCCGCCGGCGACGCGCGCGGCGCGGGTGAGCAGTCGGGGATGGCCGCGGCGGATCCGGCACAGCGCGCCGCGATCGCCGCCGGCAACGCCCGCTACCGCGAGCGCTTCGGGTACGGGTTCCTCATCCGGGCCGCCGGACGCTCGGCCGCCGAGATGCTCGCGGCGCTGCAGGAGCGCCTCGCCCACGACCCCGCGACCGAGCTGGCGCTCGCCGCCCGCGAGCAGCGAGAGATCACCCGGCGGCGGCTGATCGATACTTTCGGGGCGTGACCGCCGTCACCACCCACGTGCTCGACCTCACCTCCGGGCGACCTGCCGCGGGCCTGCCGCTCGTCCTCGAGCACCCCGAACGCGCCGGCCCGAACAAGGCCCCCGCCGCGGACGGCGGCACCCCCCGGGCCCGTCCCACCCCCCCCCAAGCCCGGGCCGCCGCGCCCC
>CAXTTD010000434.1:1802-3362 GCA_964246945.1 uncultured Solirubrobacteraceae bacterium
GGTCACCGACGGGGACGGTCGCAGCCCCCGGCTCGACGGGGCCGCCGGGCACGAGCATCGTCTCGTGTTCGACGTCGCCGCCCATCTCGGTTCCGACGCCTTCTTCCCGACCGTGTCGCTGCAGTTCCGGGTCGGGGAGGCGGACCTGCACGTCCCGCTGCTGCTCAGCCGCTACGGCTACTCGACCTACCGCGGCTCATGAGCACCCTGCACGAGGAGATCGCGGCGCTCGCGGAGATCGATTCCTCCCACCCCGGCGGCGGGCTCGTGCGCGAGGTGTACACGCCCGAATACGACCGGGCGACGCGGTTCGTGAGCGAGCTGATGGAGGGGGCGGGGCTCGCGGTCCGCTGTGACGCGGCGGGGAACCTCTACGGACGCTGGGTGGGGACCGCCGCCGAGGAACCGGTGGTGCTCACCGGCTCGCATTTCGACACCACGCTCAACGCCGGGCGCTACGACGGGGTGCTCGGCGTGCTCGGCGCGATCGACGCGATCCGGCGGCTGCGCGCCGACGGGTGGACGCCCCGGCGGGGGATCGAGGTCGTCGGGATCGCCGGTGAGGAGCCGCGCTTTGGCTCGGGCTGCATCGGCAGCCGCGCGATGACCGGCACCATCGGCCGCGCCGAGCTCGACGCGATGCGCGACCGCGACGGCGTGTCGATCGCCGATGCGATGGCCGCTGTCGGGCTTGACCCCGAGCGGCTGGAAGAGGCGAAGATCGACGCGGCGGCCGTGCACTGCTTCGTCGAGCTGCACATCGAGCAGGGGGCGGTGCTCGAGAGCACCGGCAGGCAGGTGGGGATCGTGCAGCGGATCGCCGCTCCCCACGACCTGCGGGTGACGCTCACCGGGCGCGCGATGCACGCCGGCGCGACGCCGATGCGGCTGCGCGCGGACGCGCTCGCCGGGGCCGCCGAGGCGGTGCTCGCGCTCGCGCGCCGCGCGCTCGCCTCGGCTTCGGGGACGACTGTCGGCACCGTCGGGGTGCTCGAGGTCGCGCCCGGGGCGGTGAACGTCATCCCCGGCGGGGTGAGCATGGACCTCGACATCCGCGATTCCGACACCGGCGCGCGCGAGCGCGTGGTGGCGGCGATCACCGCCAAGCTGCACGAGCTCGCCGAGCGCCGGTCGCTCGCGGTGAGCATCGAGACGATCACCCAGGACGAGCCCGCCGCGTGCAGCCCGCTCGTCATCGAGGCGGTCACCGACGCGTGCGCCGAGCTCGGCGTCGACGCGATCGACATGATCAGCGGCGCCTACCACGACGCGATGGTGCTCGGCGCCCAGGTGGCGATGGGGATGATCTTCGTGCCGAGCGCCGGTGGGCTCTCCCACCACCCCGACGAGTACACCGCGCCCGAGGAGATCGACCGCGGGGTCGCGGTACTCGCCGGCGCGCTCGCGCGACTGTCGGCTTGACCCACGCGGTGGCGGTGTTCGACCTCGTCGTCCATGGCGCGCGCGACGTCGGTGGGCAGCGGCTCGACGTGGGGGTCGCCGACGGGGTGATCGCTGCGCTCGCGCCTGAGCTCGACCCGGCCGCGGGCACGCAGGCGC
>CAXTTD010000435.1:0-3359 GCA_964246945.1 uncultured Solirubrobacteraceae bacterium
GCTCAGAGGTCCTCGGCGACGAGCGGTGCGGTCCGGTTGAACACGTAGAAGCCGAGCGCGAAGATCGTGAGCGTGATCACCACCGGTATCGCCAGCGCCGCCGAATGCCCGATCGCGAGACTCGCGCTCGGCGCCGCCCGGTTCACCATCGCGTGGCGGAACTGCTGCAGGATGACCGCGAGTGGGCTGCACATGTAGACGTGGGTGAGGGTCAGCCCGACCTTCGCCTGGACGGTCGTGAGCGGAATGATCACCGGCGAGGCGTAGAACAGCACCTGCGTGACCACGTCCCAGATCGGCTGCACGTCCCGGAAGTAGACGAACAGCGCAGAGAGCAGCATCGCGCAGCCGGCCGTGAGCAGCACGAGCAGCGCGAGGATGAGCGGCAGCTCGAACCAGGTGAGCATCGGCCGCACCCCCTGGATGAGTCCGAAGATGAGGACGACGATCAGGTTGAGCGCGAGGTTGAACACCGAGAGCAGCACCGTCGAGATCGGGATCACCAGGCGGGGGAAGTGGATCTTGCGCACGAGCGCCTCGTTGTCGACGACCCCACGGACCGCGCCGATCGTCGCCTCGGTGAAGAAGTTGAAGAGCACGATCGAGCCGAGCAGCTGGGTTCCGTAGTAGTTGCCCGAGGGACCGGTGTCCTGACCGATGTGCGAGATGACGGTGAAGAACACGTACAGCACGCCGAACAGCAGCAGTGGCCGGATGAGCTGCCACAGGTAGCCGAGCGCCGAGCCGAAGAAGCGCATCTTCCACTGGATGAGCGCGATGTTGTACGTCAGATGCCAGAACCGCACCCAAGAGTCGCCGAGCGCCCGCGGGCCGCGGATCGGACGCCCGAGCTGCTCGTAGGGGATGGCGGGCGTGACGAGTTCCTCAGGCAGCGTCCCGGTGGTCACGGCCCACCGTCCGGAGCAAGCGCTGGGGCGCTGCGACGGACGCCGACATCGACCGGGAGGTCGATGAGGCCGCCGAGGGAGTCCGGGGCGGTGACGATGAACGAGAAGCTGCCCTCGAAGCGATCGATCACGTTGAGCCCGAACCCGCGGTGGGCGAGGGTGATGACGGGGCTGTAGCGCCCGGGCCCGAGCACGTTGTCGAAGGTGAAGGAGAAGACGACCTCCTCGCCGGCGGCGAAGTCGCCGGTGCGCTCGCCGCGGCGATCGGTGTTCGCCACGATGACCGCCCGGTGCTCATCGTTGAGCACGTACAGTGCCGCGGCCGGGTCCTCGACCGGAACCATGAAGACCACGCGCGCGTGCAGCGTCAACCGCCGGCCCTGAGCGATCGCGGTCATCCGCTCTCCGCGCTCGTTCTCGACCCACACCTCGAGGACCCGCGCATCACCGTCGCCGGCACGATCCTCGAGCAGGTTGTCGGTGGGCTCGGGCTCGCGTCCGAAGTTGATCTCCAGATAGCGATTGGCGACCTCGTCGGGCTCTCCGATGTGCACCGTGGTCCCGCGCTCGAGGAGCAGCGCGCGCTGGCAGAAGCGCTTGAGCGCGGTCATGTCGTGGGTGACGAACACGATCGTCCTGCCCCTGTCGCGCAGGTCGTTGAAGACGTCGAAGCACTTCTGCTGGAAGGAGGCGTCGCCGACCGCGAGCACCTCGTCGATGAGCAGCAGGTCAGCGTCGACCTGAATCGCAACCGAGAAGGCGAGGCGGACCCGCATGCCCGAGGAGTAGTTCTTGAGCTTGAGGTCCTCGAACTCGCGCAACTCGGCGAACTCGATCACGCTGTCGTAGCGGCGCCGCGCCTCGCGCGGGGAGAGACCGAGCATGATCCCGTTCATGAGCACGTTCTCGCGCGCCGCAAGCTCCATGTTGAAGCCGACGCCGAGCTCGATGAGGGTCGAGATGCGCCCGCGGGCCCAGATGTCGCCCTCCGCGCGGTAGATCCCCGCGATGCACTTCAGGAGCGTGCTCTTGCCGCTGCCGTTGCGCCCCGCGATACCGAAGAACTCGCCCTCTTCGACCGCGAACGAGATGTCGTTGAGGGCGCGGAACGTATGGTGGCCGGCCCGCCGGCGTGGATGCAGGGCGCGCTCTTTGAGCGTGTGCATCTGCTCTTCCGGAACCCGAAAGGTCTTGCTCACCGAGCGCGCCGCGACCGCGGGCAGGCGTACGCCACCGGGCGCTGGCACAGGCATGCTGTCAGAGGGTAGCCGAGCGATCCGGGCCTCAAGGCGCCACGAGGCTCAGCGGCGCCGCTCGAGCGAGAGCGCGACTCGCACGGGCGCCGGCAGGCGTGTCGCTCGGGCACCGAGCAGCGCGCCGGCGCTGCGTGCGCCGTGATGCACCGCAGAACCGACCAACGCCGATGGACGGCGGCCAGCTGCTCGCCAGTCGGCGCCCACGTCGCCCCGCAGGTTGCGGCCGGCCGCCCTAAGCGTCGCATCCGGAGCCACGCCGTAAACCTCCCGCACGGCCCGCGCCTCGTCAAAGCCTCGGCGCAGCCAACCCCAAGCGGTGTATTCGTGCGAGTGCTCGACAGCGGCCGCGGGGACGTAGACCTTGGCGTACCCGGCCCGCAGCATGTCCTGCGCGAGCAGGTGATCCTCGGCGTAGGCGACCTCCCGGAACGGCACCCGACGCCACGCGCCACGAGCAACGCACCCGTTGGCGTCGGTGAAGAAGCCGAGCGGACCGTAGAAGCATGCTGAGTCCATCGCCCGCTGCGCGGGCGGGAGCCGATCAACCCGAGCCGCTCCAGCCCCGAGCGAGGAGAACCAGGCCTCGAGCTCGCGTCGGACCCAGACGCTCGCTCCGGGCGATGGTCGATAGGGCCCGAAGACGAGCCCGACGTCGGGGGCAAGCGCAAATCCAGAGAGGAGATCGGCGAGCCAGGACGTCTGCGCAGGCACAGCGTCCTGGGTCAGGAACGCCACGTGCGCGCCCCGCGCCTCGGCCACCAAGCGATTGCGCGTGCCGCCGTGCGAAAACCGGCGACGGTCGATCTCGATCACCCGTGCGCCGAACGCTCTGGCCAGCGCCACGGTCCGGTCCGAGGATCCGGAGTCGCACACGAGCAGTTCTACCTCCCGGTCGACCCGTTGGGCTCTGATCGCCACCAGAGTTCGCTGAAAGCCGGGGCCGGCGTCGAGGGTGGGAATGGCGATGGTCACTGGGGCGGTCATGGTTGAGCGCAAGTCTGGCGGCTTCTCAAGTCGACTTCCGCGAGGTCTACCCTGCGCTTCCATGTCCCGGAGCATCGCGCTGCGCGGCTGCCCTTCGATGTTGCGAGTCGCGCCGCCCAGAGCTCTGATCGCGGTGCTGCTCATAGTCGCTACCGTTGGCGTCAGCTGGTCACTCATCGTGCCCCCATTCCAGGGACCCGACGAGCTGACG
>CAXTTD010000436.1:0-3353 GCA_964246945.1 uncultured Solirubrobacteraceae bacterium
GCCCCCCGCCGGCCGGGGCGCCGGCGGCGGCCGCGGGGGTCGATGCCGCGCTGCGCGCGGAGATCCGGGAGCTCGTGATCGCTCGCAACCACCGCCGCGTGCGTCGCGGCCGACCACCGCTGGACGTCGAGGCGGAGCTCGAGCGGGAGATCGACCGCCTCACCCGCTGAGCGTCGGGGCCAGACGGTAGGCTGCGCGTGATGCCCGCCCCCCGCCGCATCGAGCTCGACGAGCTCGCCAATCGCCCCGGCACCTACTTCAACCCGCAGACCGAGATCCTGGTCGTCGTGGACGATTCATCGGCGGTCGACGCCGAGATCTTCGACGAGGGCGAGCTCGAGGGCGCCGAGTGGGTGCTCATCTCCGACGAGGTGCCGGTCGACGAGCATGCCCGGGACGAGCTGCTCGAGTCGGTCGCGGTCGGCCTGCACGCGGGCGAGCGGGCCGACACCGACGAGGACGTCCCCGACGATGAGGACGAGCTCGAGCCGGACCCCGACGAGGACGAGTAGACCCCGTTCGGCGGCTCAGCCGCCGCTGTTGAGCAGCGTCGCGCACTTCTGCATCTTGGTCACGTCGCCGTGGGCGCCGTTGATGCAGCGGCTGTACTTGTTCAGGTTGCCCGTGGAGCCCGTGGCGGGCGCCGTGGTCGACGGCGCCGTGGTCGAGGGCGCCGTGGTCGAGCTCGTATCGCCGAGCTCGGACTCGAGCGCGGCGCCGAGCGTCCGGAGCTTGGCCTGGAGCGCCGCGTAACTGCGGACGTTCGTGGGCGCGGCGATCGTCTGGGGCTGGTTCAGCTGCGAGTAGTCGAGGGACAGGCGGACGCCCGCCGAGGTAAGACCGCCCAGGCGCGTGGAGATCGTGCCGGTGACCGGCAGGGTGGCGGAGACGACGAGCCGGCGCAGCGTCGAGTCGGAGGCGCCGGTGTAGACGTCGACGGATGGATCGCGGATGGTGTTCACGATCTTGCGCGTGGTCGTCGGGGTGATCTGCTTCGAGCGACCGAGCGTGCGGCTCTCCTTGGCGAGCAGCTTGTCGAGGCTCCGCACGAATGCCGGGACGTTCAGCCCGGCGTGCAGGTGCTCGGTGCGCACGCCGTCGACCGTCTGGGTGCCGACCACCTTCGGGTCGCGCAGCCAGCTCTCGGGATCGATGCCGAGGGTGGAGAGGCCGGGCGCCTGCGACCCGGAGCCGCCCTTGATCGTCGAGGAGAGCTTCGCGGAGTCGGCGGCGGGCAGCGCGAAGTTATCGCCCTCGAGGCTCACGTAGCCCCCATGGGAGGTGGTGCGCACGCCGAAGGAGCCGTGCCGCCCGAGCCCGGTGAGGCCGATCGTGAACGCCGACTCGGGCTCCTTGCCCTTGCCCCGGCTCTGGAACGGGCCGTCGAGGCTGAGCGTGAGCGGCAGATCGAGGCTCGCGATCGAGGAGCCGTGCGGGGTGATCACGACGCGGAAGTCGAGGACGCCGCTCTTCACCGCGTGGGAGGCGGCGAACGTCTGTCGCAGCAGCGTCTGCGGGTGGCTCGAGGCGGCGTGACCTGAGCCGGCGCTCGAGCCGCAGGCGGCGAGGCCGAGCGCGGCCGCGCCCGCGAGCAGCACGGCGCCGAGCCGGCGGCTCACCGCCCCCAATGCAAGATCCCTCTCGAACGGCGCTCCCACGGGATCGCGAATGTAGCATCGGCGCGGTGCGCAGGGCCCTGGTTCTGCTGCTCGCGTTCGCCGCGGTCCTCGCATTCCCGGTCGGCGCGCTCGCAGCCCCGGTACTCGTCCTCGGCCCTCATGGCCGGGTGACCCGTCGCGATGACCCCTACCTTCCCCCGGCGACGACCCCGGGACCGCAGGTCGGGTCTGCGGGCAGCGCCCCGACGCTCGGCGGCCCGGCGCCGCTCGCGAAGCGACCCTCCCCGCCGAAGCCCTCGCCGACCGTCGGTAGCGTGCTCGCGGCGATGGTGAAGTCAAAGCGGATCACCGCCGCGCAGAGCCGGACGACGCTCGGCGCGTTCAACGCCGCGCTCGCCGCCGAGAAGCATCTCACCGGCACCCGCCGGGCCGAGCTCGCCGACGTCACCACCACCGTCCACGGGATCGCTGCCGATGGCGGGCTGTGGCCCTCGCGCCTGGCTGCCATCGACGCGACGCTCACCGCCAACCGGGAGTGGTGGACGAGCGGGACGCTGCTGTCCTATGGCCAGCGGGTGATGTTCACGGGCTCGCTCCTGGAGTGGGAGTACTACCCCGGCCAGGGGATCCAGCTGCAGGCGCTCGGCAGCTTCGGCGAGGCCAACGGGCTGTGGCAGGCCGGACCGAGCGAGTACCCGGCGCTCGAGCAGCTGCTGGCCGAGATCATCCCGCTCGCCGCCAATCGCGGCGGCGGGCTCACCTGGGAGTACTACTTCGAGTGGGAGGGCGGCGCCCCGCCGTGGACGAGCGCGATGTCGCAGGCGACGGCGCTCGAGGCGCTCAGCCACGCCTACCAGGCGACGGGCAACCCGTACTACCTCACGGTCGCCGCGAAGGCGATGGGCGTGTTCACCCGCACCCCGGCGGCAGGCGGGGTGATGGTGCGGACCCAGCGCGGCGTGCGCTTCGTGCAGTACACCTTCACCCCCGGCACCGCGATCCTCAACGCGTTCCTGCAGACGCTGATCGGCCTGCACACCTACGCCACGGTGAGCGGCTCGACGCTTGCGACGACGTTGTTCAACGAGGGCAACGCCGAAGCGCAGTGGGAGGTGCCGCGCTACAACACCGGCGCGTGGTCGCTGTATCAACCCGGCGAGGAGGACGACCTCGCCTACCACGAGCTGGTCACCGGGTTCCTCGCGCAGCTGTGCACGATCACCGCGGCGCCGGTGTACTGCTCGACCGCGCAGGCGTTCACCGCCGACCTCGCGACCCTGCCGACGCTCTCGCTGCTCACCACCCACGCGGCTGCGAAGAAGCCGTTCTCGCTGGGATTCCGCCTGTCGAAGATCTCCGAGGTCGGGGTGACGATCCGGCGCGGCACGACGGTCGTCTTCGCCACCAGCGCGAGCTTTCCCTACGGCGTTGACCACGTCGCGGTGGGCAAGCTCCCCGCCGGCGCCTACACGGTGACCCTCACCGCCACCGACCTTGCGGGCAACTACACCCGCGAGCCGCCGGTGGCGCTCACCCTCACCCGCTGAGGGCTCCGGGGGGCGGCCCGCACGTAAACTCGGCCGGCCATGGGGCCGCGGACGATTCTCTACACCGGCAAGGGCGGAGTCGGCAAGACCTCGGTGGCGGCGGCCAGCGCTCGGGCGTGCGCCGCCGCCGGCCGGCGCCCCCGCGGGCGCTCCCCCGCTCCCGCGCCCCCCCGGCCGGGGGACGGGG
>CAXTTD010000437.1:0-3335 GCA_964246945.1 uncultured Solirubrobacteraceae bacterium
CTAGTCGGACTTGCTCGGTCCGGCACGCACGTTGCGCAGTTGGCCGACACATTCGGGATGTGGTCATCTCGATCTACAACTGGCTCAAGCAAGATTGCATCGACCGCGGCGAGGAGATCGGGCATACGACCGATCAGCAGCCCGAGCTAGCCGCGAAGCGAAGAATCGCGCGCTAGAAACCGAGCTAGCGGTCGCTCGCAGGTCAACGAGGTCTTCCTGGGGGAGGGCATCAGCCCAAAAGGGCTCTTCCCGGTGATCGACTCCCTGACCGAGCTAGGGCTCAGCGGTCCGTCGCGCCTGCCGCACCCTCGGCGTCTCTGAGCCCGGGTATTACGCCTGGAGGGGCCGCCCAGATCGACCACACACCCTGCGGCGGATCTGGCTGCGCGGCGAGATTACCGACGTCCACAAGGCCCCGGGCGGGACCCTGCGGCGCTCATCGCGTCATCGCCGACCTCAAACACGGGCGCGACGTTAGCGTCGGGCATAACGCGGTCGAACTTGCGCCGGTACCCGCGACGGTGATGTCTTGATCGACTAGCAACATCTACTTCTCAACGATCACCACGCCGCCTGACTCCAGACCCCCCACGCCACTGAACCAGGGCAGATTCCTTCTCGGGTTTACGCCGCTGTTGGGCTGCTGATGATCCACTGGCCAGGTCCGTGGTGTTGAGTGCGGCGCACCCCCGTCGGGTGCGCTTGGCCGACACCCGTTCGTGCGCCCGCTACACAGACTTCCTCCTTCGAGGGGCAGGTCGACGCTGCCACCTCCTCGTCGCAGCCTGCTGCTCGCCTCCAGGCGGTCTACTCCGCAATTGGTACACAGACCCCGCGAAAGGCGCACTTGTCCGGGTACGAAGGGGCCGCAATACTCGACCGGCCTCGACAGACGTCAACTATCAACGTGGCTCTAGGCGGGCCAGGCTAGAGCCGGTCACCGGCGGTACGGTGCGGATATGCTCCATCCACACGGTCTTGGTAGACCGTTCTCCAGGCTCGACGCCCGACGTGAGGACGGCCGCTCGCCCTATGACCCCGTGAGTGAACGATGACGCAGGTCATCATCGAAACGCTCGGCTTAGGGTCTGTTGACCGCTTCTTGAGCGAAGCCGCAGCGGCCGTCTGACCATGGACGACGGAGAGAGCGTCTTTCAGACCTCCGTAGAGTCCGCGGCCGAACACGTCTTTGACGCGGCCACGAGGGTGGGGCTAACCGACCGCGGCTTCACGACATCGCTTACCCCCGACTGGCGTGGCGCCGGCGCACCGCACGGTGGCGTCTTGGCGGCGATCATGTTGCGGGCGATGCTCGCGCGCGCCGGCGAGACCCCCTTCTCCGTGCAGAGCCTGCACGTGCACTTTCTGCGGCAACCCAAGTTCGAAACGGCGCGCGTCACAGTTGAAGCTGGCCGTCGCGGTCGACGCACCGCGCAGCTCAGCGCGCGACTGCTCCAAGACGAGCGAGCATGTGTGGAGGCCTCGATGGCGCTCGTTGCGGATGAGGCCACTCCGTCACGGGCCCCATCTCCGCCCCAGGTCGCGAGCTTTGACCGAGCGCCGGACCTTTTCGACAACAACCAGATGTCTGACGACAAGGTTCGCTGGCCCGACTACACCCGCTACTTCCAGTGGCGCCCAGCAATCGGAGATAGTCCGTTCTCGGGAGGTCCCTTGGCGACCGGCGGCTGGCTGCAGCCCCGCAACCCCCGCCGGCTCGACCCAGTCCTGCTCGCGTTCATGACTGACGCTTGGTTCCCGGCCGCGTTCGTCGCATTCGACCGGCCCGTGCAAGTGCCTACGCTGGATCTCACCATTCACTATCACCGGTCGCTGCGCGCTGCGCTCCACCCCCAGCCGGCTCTGCTGTCATTCACAGGCACCCTAGCCGGTCACGGGACCTATCTTGAGGATGGCTGCATCTGGTCGCAGACCGGCGAACTGCTCGTCAGCTCACGACAGTCAGCTCTTCTGATTCCCGGGGATGCGGTTCTCTGAAGGATCGCTGGCCGAGCTGTGGCCCGATGGCGCGCGACGCCTCGTTGAGCAACCGCAGCGAAGCGATCGAGCTCGTCGAAGCCGGGCACCGCGGTCCCGCCATGGTCGAACTCGTGATCCGCGACGTCAAGGATCAAGACGTTCGCGCGCTCCCCCTTCGGCGATGACGGGCCACGCCGCCTAGTGTACCGTTTGGTTGATTCGTTGGCAGTATCGGCTGATGGATTCGAGGATTTGTTCAGCGGGTTTGGTCCATATGTAGGGGCGTGGGTTCTCGTTCCAGTCTTCGATCCACGCTCGGATCTCGGTGTTGAGCTGACGGACGGAGGTGTGCGCGGAGCGCTTGAGCTTCTTGTTGGTCAGTTCCGCGAACCACCGCTCGACGAGGTTGATCCAGCTGCTCGAGGTCGGTGTGAAGTGCAGCACGAACCGGGGGTGTTGGGCGAGCCAGCGACGGATCTTTGGGGTCTTGTGCGTCGAGCTGTTGTCGAGCACGAGGTGCACGTCGAGATGTTCGGGAACTTCATCGTCGATGCGCTGCAGAAACTTATGAAACTCGATCGCGCGATGACGTTGGTGCAACACGCCGATGACCTTTCCGGTCGCGAGATCCAGGGCGGCGTAGAGGCTGCTGGTGCCATGGCGTTTGTAATCGTGAGTCGCGCGTTCGGGGGTGCCGGGCAGCATCGGCAGGATCGGTCGGGTGCGATCCAACGCTTGGATCTGGGACTTCTCATCGATGCACAGAACCACCGCACGCTCGGGCGGATTGAGGTACAAGCCACAGATGTCATAGACCTTCTCGACGAACTGCGGGTCGGTGGAGAGCTTGAACTTCTCCTGGCGGTGCGGTTGAAGACTGAAAGCCTGCCAGGTGCGCCATACCGAGTCCTGAGAGACGCCCAGATGCCTGGCCAGCGACCGTGTCGACCAGTGCGTTGCACCCCTGGGCGTGCTCTCAAGCGTCGTGGTCACGATCAACTCGACCTGCTCGTCGGTCACCGTCCGGGGTCGTCCCGGCCGCGGCTCGTCCAACAGTCCCTCAAGGCGCTGCTCGGCGAACCGGTTGCGCCACTTGGTCACTGTCGGACGCGAGATCTGAAACTGCTCTGCGATCTCATAGTTCGCCGCGCCGCCGGCTGCGGCCAGCACGATCCGAGAGCGCAACGCCAACGCCTGAGCGGTCTTTCCTCGACGCGCCCACGCTTGCAGGCGTCCGCGTTCCTCGTCAGTCAGCTCAATCAGAACAGCAGCAGGAGTAGGCATAACCCACTCCTACCACAACCGCAAACGCTTTAAACAAAGAAACACTAGTCCGCCTCGAACTTCGCACGTCC
>CAXTTD010000438.1:0-3335 GCA_964246945.1 uncultured Solirubrobacteraceae bacterium
TACGCGGGGGCCGGCGCATGATCGAGCTCAGCTACTCCCGGGCGAGCGACGCCGACGACGCGATCGCGCGGGCCCACGGCGGCGAGGCGCGCTACCTGGGCGGCGGCACCAACCTTGTCGACCTCATGCGCGAGACCGTCGAGCGCCCGTCGGCGCTGGTCGACGTCACCGGTCTGCCGGCGTTCGTGGAGACCGTCGACGGCGGCGGCCTGATGATCGGCGCAGCGACCCGGAACACCGCGGTGGCCGAGGATCACGCGGTGCGCACGCGCTACCCGATGCTCGCGCGCGCGATCCTCGCCGGCGCCTCGGCGCAGATCCGCAACATGGCGACCGTGGGCGGCAACCTGCTGCAGCGCACCCGCTGCACCTACTTCTACGACCTCGACGGCTCGCGATGCAACAAGCGCTCGCCCGGCGAGGGGTGCGATGCCCTCGACGGCTTCAACCGCATCCACGCGATCCTGGGTGCCTCGCCCGCCTGCGTGGCCACCCACCCCTCCGACATGTGCGTCGCGCTGGTGGCGCTCGACGCGATCGTCCACCTGCGCGGTCCCGGCGGCGTGCGCACGGTCGCGCTGTCCGACCTGCACACGCTGCCCGAGGACCGGCCCGATATCGAGACCGTGCTCGAGCCGGGGGAGCTCATCACCGCCGTGGAGCTGCCGGCGTCGCCGATCGCCGCGCAGTCGACCTACCGCAAGGTGCGGGATCGCTCGAGCTACGCGTTCGCGCTCGTGTCGGTGGCCGCCGCGATCGAGGTGGCGGACGGCACGGTCTCCGACGTGCGCCTCGCCCTCGGCGGCGTGGCTCCCAAGCCGTGGCGCGCGTCGCGCGCCGAGGCGGCGCTGCGGGGCCGCCCGGCCACGCCGGCGAGCTTCCGGGAGGCGGCCGATGCCGAGCTCGCCGATGCTCGGCCGCTGGCCGGGAACGCGTTCAAGGTCGAGCTCACCCGACGCACGATGACCGCTGTCCTGGACCAGCTGACGGAAAGGGCCCGCTCATGAGCGCTTCAGATCACCAGACCGCCGTGCCGGTCGCCCCCGACCAGTGGACCGGTTCCACCGGACCCGACCCGGTGCTCCGCGCCCAGCACGGCGTCATCGGGGCACCGGTCTCGCGCCTGGACGGAGCGCTCAAGGTCCAGGGTGAGGCGCGGTTCGCCGGCGAGTACGTGATGGAGGGCATGGTCTACGCCACGCTGCGCTACAGCACGGTCGCCCGCGGACGGATCGCAAGCCTCGACACGGACGCCGCGGAGGGGGCTCCCGGCGTCGCGCTCGTGATGACCTACCGCAACGCCCCGCCCATGGAGCCGCCCCCGCTGTTCCTCACCGCGCCCCTGGCCGCCGGCGGCAGCAGCCTGCCGGTCATGCAGGACGACAGCATCCATTGGAACGGTGAGCCGGTCGCGGTCGTCCTCGCCGAGACCCAGGAGCAGGCCGACGCGGCCGCCTCCCTGATCGAGGTCACCTACGAGTCCTCGGCGCCGCGGAGCTTCGCGGAGGCCAAGGCGCATCCGCGCACGCCCGACAGTCTCGTCGGACAGCCGGTCCAGGTCGCGATCGGCGACGCCGAGGCGGCGCTCGACGACGCCCCGCATTGCGTGGATCTCAGCTTCCTCACGCCCCGGCACAACCACAACGCGATCGAGCCCCACGCGGTGACCCTCGGCTGGGACGGCGAGGAGCTGATCGTCCACGACGCGAGTCAGGGCGTCTCGCTCCACGCGTGGACGCTCGCGCAGATCTTCGGGATCGACGAGAGCCTGGTCCACGTCACCTCGCCCTACGTCGGCGGTGGGTTCGGCGGCAAGACGTTGTGGTCCCATCAGGTGCTCGGGGCCGCCGCGGCCAAGCTCGCTGGGCGTCCGGTGCGCGTCACCCTGTCACGGGAGGGTGTCTACCGGCTCGCCGGCGGTCGCACGAACACCGAGCAGCGGGTGGCGATCGGCGCCGATGCGGAGGGGCGCTTCACGGCGCTCATCCACACCGGTATCTCGGCCATCACTCCCCATAACGCGCTCGCCGAGCAGTTCACGTTCCCGGCGCGCCATCTGTACGCGACGGCGAACCTCAAGACCGATCAGCAGGTCGCCGACATGGACATGCTCCCCAACTCGTTCATGCGTGCCCCCGGCGAATCGGTGGGGACGTTCGCGCTCGAGTCGGCGATCGACGAGCTCGCCGGTGTGATCGGGCTGGACCCGATCGAGTTGCGCCTGCGCAACGAGCCCGATGAGGACCCGAGCACCGGACTGCCGTTCTCTTCACGCCACCTCGTCGAGGCGTGGCGCGCGGGCGCGGAGCGCTTCGGCTGGACGCAGCGGACCGAGCCGGGCACGCGTCGCGACGGCGAGTGGCGAATCGGGATGGGCTGCGCCACCGCGACCTACCCCTACCTGAGGATCCCCGGCGCCAGCGCCCGCATCACGCTGGACCGCGTCGGTCACGCGACGGTCGAGGTGCCCGCCGCCGACATGGGGATGGGGACCTCGACCACCCAGACGATCGTCACCGCCGAGCGGCTCGGCCTGCCGCTTGAGCGGGTGACCGTCGCCCACGGTGACTCCCGGTTTCCTGGCAGCCTGCTCGCCGGGGGTTCATCGCAGACGGCGACGATCGGCGGCGCGGTGATCGCCGCTCACCGAGCGCTCATCGAGGAGTTGCTTGCGCTCACCAGCGATGACTCACCGCTCGCCGGCCTCACCCCCGACGAGGTCGGGGGCCGCGACGAGGGCCTGTGCGAGCTCGCGGACCCCGATCGCTGGGAGAGCTACACCTCGATCCTTCAGCGCGCGAGCCGCGACGAGCTGAGCGTGGTGGCGGGCGCCGCCGACCCGGCCGAGATGGAGGCCTACTCGATGCACTCCTTCGGCGCGGTGTTCTGCGAGCTGCGGGTAAGCGCGGTGACCGGCGAGACGCGGGTCGACCGGATTCTCGGCTCCTACGACTGCGGGCGGATCCTCAACCCCAAGACCGCGGCCAGTCAGTTCCGTGGCGGGATCATCATGGGGATTGGCCTCGCGCTGATGGAGGACACGGGGTTCGACGAGCGGACCGGACGGATCATGAACCCGAGCCTTGCCGAGTACCACATGCCGGTGCACATGGACGTGCCGGACATCGACGTGATGTGGACCGACATCCCCGATCCGCACGCCCCGATGGGCGCGCACGGGATCGGTGAGATCGGAATCACCGGCGTCGGGGCGGCGGTCGCCAACGCGGTCTACAACGCGACCGGACGGCGCGTGCGCGATCTGCCGATCACCCTGGACAAGGTGCTCTAAGGGCCCGGCCGGTCAATCCTGCTCGCCCGGCGGTGACCCGCGC
>CAXTTD010000439.1:0-3325 GCA_964246945.1 uncultured Solirubrobacteraceae bacterium
GGTGCGGACGACGGGCTGACCGTCACCCGGCACGGCTGAGAGCTGAGAACCGCCCCGACGCCGGCATCGCGGCGGTTGCCCGAGGGTCACGCAGGCCTCAGCCAGCGCGCCGCCAGCCAGGCGCCCCGGCCCGCCTCCGCCCCGCCCGCCCCCCCCACGTACACGCCGCCGCCCGCCCGCGCACCGCGCGCGAGCACCGCCTCGTCGAGCAGCACCTCGATCCGCGCCCCCACCGGGCCGATGTAGCCGGGCGGTCCGAGCCGGGCCTCGATCTCGTCGGCCCGCGCGGGCCGGAACGGCCGCCCGAGAGCGTTCTGGAGCTTGGTCTCGCTCACGCGGTGATCGCCGCGCACGATGACCAGGCGCATCTTGTCTGCGGGTGACGAGACCCCGGATGGGGTGTCGTCGGGCAGGACGATGGGGAACGCTTTGAGCGTTGCGCCCGCCGGAACTCCGAGCTGGGCGGAGAGCGCCTCGATCGTGGTCGCCTCGGGGGTGTGGACGGACCGCGGTGCCCCGAGCGGCGCGGGCAGCTCCACCGGCTGGGGCTCGGCAGACGCAACCTCGACGTTCGCCGCGTACCCGGGCGCGAGCGCGACGTCGTTCTCACCCGCGGCGCACGGCGCCATGTACTCGTCGGCGCCGTGGCCGCCCATCATGCCGACGTCGGATTCGACCCGGTACCACTCGAGGCCGCAGCGGTCGCAGATGCGGTCGTAGGCGGCGGCGATGCGGTCGTACTGGACGTCGAGGCCTGCCGCGTCGCAGTCAAACGTGTAGGCATCCTTCATGATGAACTCGCGAGTGCGCAGCACTCCGGCGCGAGGGCGCGGCTCGTCCCGCTCTTTGACCTGGAAGTGGTACAGCATCAACGGCAGGTCGCGGTAGGAACGCACCGCGGCCGCGACATGGCTGGTGACGACCTCCTCGGAGGTCATGGCGAGGATCAGGTCCGCGCCGCGACGATCGGTGAGCTTGAACAGCTCGTCGATCTCGTAGCGGCCGCTCCGTCGCCACGGCTCGGCCGGCTGCAGCACGGGCATGAGGATCTCCTGGCCGTGGGCCGCGTTCATCTCCTCGCGCACGATCTCGACGATCCGCTGGTGCACCCGCCAGCCGGCGGGCAGCCAGCTCCACAATCCGGCGCCCACCTGGCGCACCAGCCCGGCGCGCACCATCAGCTTGTGCGAGATCGCCTCGGCGTCGGCGGGTGGTTCGCGCTCGGTGGGCAGCAGGTAGCGCGAAAGCAGGGTCATGCGGGGACAGGGTAGTGATCGACCGCCATGCCGGGACTGCGGTCATGGCACGTCTGAAGGGTGCCGATGCCGGGGTATGGTCACCCTGAGGAGCCGTATCTCAGCACGCGACCAAGGAGCCCACGCACATGGCCTTCACCGTTCCGGACCTTCCCTACGCCTACGACGCGCTTGAGCCCACGATCGACGACGCGACGATGCACCTGCATCACGACAAGCATCACCAGGCCTACGTCGACAAGGCCAACGCGGCGCTCGAGGGCACCGAGTGGGCCGACCGCTCGATCGAGGACGTGCTCAAGAACCTGAGCTCGCTGCCCGCCGACAAGCAGAAGGCGGTGCGCAACAACGGCGGCGGCCACTACAACCACTCGCTGTTCTGGCAGTGGATGTCTCCCGACGGCGGCGGTGAGCCGACCGGCGCGCTCGCCGACGCGATCTCCTCGGCGTTCGGCTCCTTCGACGACTTCAAGGCGAAGTTCAAGGACGCCGGCGTCAACCAGTTCGGTTCCGGCTGGTCGTTCCTCATCCACAATGGCTCGGCGCTCGAGATCGCCGGCTACCCGAACCAGGACAACCCGATCCTCGACGGCAAGATCGCCGTGCTGGGCGTCGACGTATGGGAGCACGCCTACTACCTCAAGTACCAGAACAAGCGCCCGGACTACCTCGACGCGTTCTGGAACGTCGTCAACTGGCAGAAGGTCACCGAGCTGTTCAACGCCGCGGGCTGACCGCGGCTGCGCCTGCGGTTCATCCTTCCTGCCGGCCCCTCGGAGCGATCCGGGGGGCCGGTCATCGTTGCGGTGCCGATCGCTTCCAGCGCCTGGAGGAATCGACACACCGATCGCGGTCAGGGCAATGCTGAGCCGATCGCTCCCAGCCCTCGGGAGAGATCGACACACCAGTCGCAGTCAGGGCGATGCTGCGCCGATCGCTCCCAGCCCTCGGGAGAGATCGACACACCAGCGGGGGCTCAGGCGCGGGTGAAGCGGCGCCCGGCGACCGGCGATTGGGCCTCGTCGAGCCGGAGCGGGGCCTCCGGTGACGCGGACTCCTCAGCCGGAGGGGCGGTGACGTCCGGGCCGTTGGCGGCCGCGGCCTTCTCCGCCGCGGCGAGTCGCTCGGGGGTCATCGCGGTCACGTCCTCGTTCTCGGCGAGCCACTTGCGGGCCTCGGCGGCGGCCGCCTCGTCGCGGGCGACGACCTTGCCTGCCGCGTAGTACTTGTCGATCTCCTCGAACAGCACGTCGACGAGCTCCCCGGTGGCCACCTTGCGCAGCGGCTCGCCCTTGGAGTAGACGATCCCGGAGTCCTTGGTCCCGGAGATGCCGAAGTCGGCGTGGCGGGCCTCGCCGATGCCGTTCACCCCGCAGCCGAGCACAGAGACCTCGATCGGGTCCGTGTAGGCCTCCAGCCGGGTCTCCACCTCGGCCATGACGCTGTCCATGTCGAACTGCAGCCGCCCGCAGGTCGGGCAGGCGATGAGCACCGGACCCCGCTCGCGGAGCTTCAGCGCCTTGAGGATCTCCCAGGCGACCTTCACCTCCTCCTCGGCATGAAACGTCGAGAGCGAGATGCGGATGGTGTCGCCGATCCCGTCGGCGAGCAGCGCGCCCACCCCGATGGCGGACTTCAGCGAACCCGCCCACCTGGTGCCCGCCTCGGTGACCCCCAGGTGCAACGGGTAGGGGATCCGCTGCGCGAGCATCCGGTTGGAGGCGATCGTGTTCGGCACCGAGGTCGACTTCATCGAGACCTTGAAGTTCTCGAAGCGCAGGCGCTCCATCAGCTGGACCGTCTCCACCGCGGCGGTGACGAGCGCCTCCACGGGGTTCTCGTACTCGAGCGATCGCAGGTGCTCGGGCAGCGAGCCCGAGTTCACGCCGACGCGCAGCGGGGTGCCGAGCTCCCGGGCGACTTCGATCACCTCGGCGACCTTCTCCGAACCCCCGATGTTGCCCGGGTTCAGGCGCACGCAGTGGGCGCCGGCGCGCAGTGACTTGATCGCGAGCGTGTGGTTGAAGTGGATGTCGGCGATGATCGGGATCGGCGACTGGGCGACGATC
>CAXTTD010000440.1:0-670 GCA_964246945.1 uncultured Solirubrobacteraceae bacterium
CGCCTGAGCCGCTGGAGCGGCCACCTCCGAGCCGCCGTCCGGCGCGCACGCCCGCGTCAGTCCCCGTCGAGACCCGCCCGCACCGCGTAGACCGCCGCCTGCACCCGGCTGGGGAGCCCGAGCTTGGCGAGGATCCTCGACACGTGGGTCTTCGCGGTCATCGGGCTGATGTGCAGCTCCTGCGCGATCTCGTCGTTCTCGAGGCCGCGGGCGACGAGCCGCAGCACGTCGAGCTCGCGGGGGCTCAGCCGGCGCTCGGGATTCTCCACGAGGCCTGGCGCGGGATCGCGGCGGCGTACGAGATCGAGCACCACGTGGGCGGCTGGCGGCGAGAGCCACGCCGCTCCCGCCGCGGCGGCGCGGATCGCGGCGACCACGCTGTCGACCGGCGTGTCCTTGGCCAGGAACCCGCACGCCCCGGCGCCCAGCGCGGCGCTCACGTCCTCGGGGCTCGACGCCATCGTGAGCGCGAGCACGCGCGTCTCGGGCAGCGCCGCGCAGATCAGCCTGGTCGCGGCGATCCCGTCCAGGTCGGGCATTCGCAGATCCATGAGCACGACCGCCGGGCGCAGCTGCTCGGCGAGGCGTACGCCGCCGCGCCCGCCCGACGCCTGTGCGACCACCTCGATCCCGGGCGCCTCGGCAATCATCGCCGAGAGACCGGTGCGGA
>CAXTTD010000440.1:680-3280 GCA_964246945.1 uncultured Solirubrobacteraceae bacterium
GCCCCCCCGGCCCCCCCCCCCCCCCCCCCCCGGATCGGCCCCGGGGAGCTCACCCACGCTCGGCTGCGGGCTCGTCCCGCTCCGCGCCGCTCGCTCTGCTTGCCCGCAACCGCTCCACCCCCCGGCGTTCGAATGGGGATCCATTATGGACAGGGAGGGCCGGTGACGCCGGGGCCGGGAGTCCGGGGCGCCCGGCCGGCGGGGAACCGGTAGGCTTGTGAATCAGGATTCACCGACCAGGAGCGACGAGAGAGAGGCGTCTTGGATCTCAACGACACCCCCGAGCAGGCGGAGTTCCGCGCGCGGGCGCGCGCGTGGCTCGACGAGCATCAGGCGCAGGCGCCTTCCCGCAGCGGATCGAGCGAGGACGGCGACCACATCGACGCGCGCCGCGCCTGGCAGGGACGGCTCGCCGAGGCCGGCCTCGCCGGGGTCACCTGGCCGGTGCAGTACGGCGGTCAGGGCCTCGGGCCGATCGAGCAGGTGACCGCCAACCAGGAGATCGCCCGCGCCGGCGTCCCCGGGATCCTCGACGTCATCGGGATCGGGATGCTCGGCCCGTGTCTCATCGCCCACGGCTCCGAGGAGCAGAAGACGCGCTACCTGGGGCCGCTGCTCCACGGCGACGAGGTGTGGTGCCAGCTGTTCTCCGAGCCCGCCGCCGGATCGGACCTCGCCGGGGTCCAGGCTCGCGCCCGGCCGACCGATGACGGCGGCTTCTCGCTCAGCGGTCAGAAGGTGTGGACGACCAACGCCCAGTTCGCATCCTTCGGGATGCTGCTCGCCCGCACCGATCCTGACGTGCCCAAGCACAAGGGCCTCACCATGTTCATTCTGCCGATGGACGCCCCCGGGGTGACGATTCGCGGGCTGCGCCAGATCTCCGGCGAGGCGGAGTTCAACGAGGTCTTTCTCGACGACGTCGCGCTCGACGCGGGCGCGGTCGTCGGTGGTGTCGGCAACGGCTGGGGGACCGCGCTCACGGTGCTGATGTTCGAGCGGCTCACCATCGGGTTCGGCTCGGACTCCTTCGGCTCGCCGGTACGCCTCGCCGAGACGATCGCCGCCGACGGCGTCGCCGCCACCGACCCCGAGGTCCGCCATCGCCTCGGCCAGGTGATCGCCGACTTCACCGCGGTGCGCTTCAACGGCTACCGGGCGCTCAGCCTGCTCGCCCGCGGACAGGTCCCCGGCCCCGAGTCAGGGCTTGCCAAGGTGACGATGGTGAATGCCGCGATCACCGCGACCGATCTCGCCGCTGACGTCATCGGCCCCGACGCCCTTGCCGACGACGCCGATTGGGCGTACTCGATCTCGTTCCTGCCCGGTCTGAAGTCCGCCGGCGGCACCGAGCAGATCCTGCGCAACACCATCGGCGAGCGCGTGCTCGGCCTGCCTCCCGAGCCGCGCCTGGACAAGGGCGTGCCGTTCAGCGAGCTGCGCTCCATCGAGCGGGAAGGGGCTCGGGCATGAACCTCGCGCTCTCCGACGAGCAGGAGTTCCTGCGGGAGGCGGCGAGGGGCGCCCTCGCCCGCCAGCCAACGCTCGAGGCCGCCCGCTCCGCGCTCGAGGACCCCGCGGCGCTGCCCGACCTGTGGCCGATGGCCGTCGAGGCCGGGTGGCCGGGCCTGCTCATCTCCGAGGCGCACGGCGGCGCCGGCCTCGGCGCCTTCGACGCGATGCTCATCGCCGAGGAGTGCGGCCGGGTGCTCGCGTCGGTGCCGTTGCTCGGCGTGCTGCCCGCGACGGCGATCCTCGAGGCGGCGGCCCATCCGTCGCTCGCGGCGCTGGCCGCCGGCGAACGGCGTCCGGCCTACGTACCCGCCCGTCCTCCCAGCGACCTCGAGCCGCGCTGGACCGTCGAGCCCGACGCCGGCATGACCCGCGCGCCCGCACCGTCGGTGGCGGTCTCCGGGCAGGAGGCCACGCTTGACGGCGCAGTCGCCTTCGTCCCCGACGCGGTCGGCGCCGACCTGCTCGTCGTCGTCGGCGTCGATTCCGACGGCGAGCCGGTCGCGGTCGTGCTCGAGGTGGACGCGGAGGGCGTCTCGATCGAGCCGACGGTGCGCTACGACGCGACCCGCCCGCTGGGCCACGTGCGCCTGCGTGAGGCGCGCGGCGAGGTGCTCGCCGCCGGATCCGATGTGCTCGCCGACGCGTGGTACCTCGCCCAGGCGCTGCTCGCCGCCGACTCGCTCGGCGCGACCCAGACGTGTCTGGACCGCAGCGTCGAGTACGCCAAGCAGCGATTCACGTTCGGACGCGCGATCGGCTCCTACCAGGCGATCAAGCACGATCTGGTGGAGATCCTGCGCCGCATCGAGAACGCCCGGGGCCTGCAGTACTACGCCGGGTGGGCCCGCGAGTCCGGTCCGGATGAATTTCCGCTCGCCGCCTCGGCGGCGCGTTCGGCGGCCGGGGAGGCGCTCGACTTCGGCGCGCGCGCGATGATCAACGTGCACGGCGGCATCGGCGCCACCTGGGAGCACGACGCGCCGCTGTTCTTCCGCCACGCCGAGCTCTCGCGGCGGCTGATCGGCGGGACCCGGGACGCGACCGACCGCGTCGCCGAGCGCGCGCTCGCGGGCGCGGTCGCCGGG
>CAXTTD010000441.1:0-3276 GCA_964246945.1 uncultured Solirubrobacteraceae bacterium
ACCTCTTCCTCAGCCGCCGCGGCCCCGTCACCGGACGCCGGTCCCGCGGCGCGCCGGGCGCGGGGGTCGCGAGCCCCGCCCCGCGGACGATCCGCCCGCGCGAGGAGCGCGTCCGCGCGCTCGAGCTGATGACCCGTTTCGACGTGCGGCCGCGCGACGACGCGGACCGTCCGCTGTCCACCCTCAGCGGCGGTAACCAACAGAAGGTGATCTGCGGGCGGGCGCTGAAGGACCGCCCGAGCCTGATCGTGGTCGACGACCCGACCGCCGGCGTGGACGTCGGCTCGCGGGCGCAGTTGCACTCGATCATGCGGGACGCCGCCGCCGCCGGAACGACGATCGTGTTCGCGTCGACCGACTTCGACGAGGTCTCAAGCGAAGCCGACCGGGCCCTCGTGATGGTGGGCGGACGGGTCTCCGAGACCCTCACCGGCGATGCCCTCACGCCCGAACGCCTGTCCCGGGCCAGCTACGGCACGTCTAACCCGACGCGACAAGGAATTCCATGACCCTCGAATCAGCCCCTCGCGACAGCAGCTCGAGTCACACCCCGCCCGAACGCGACCCCGGCTCGCGGACCCGGCGCCGCATCTCGCCCGGTGAGTTCGCCAACCGCTATGCGCTGGTCGGCGTCTTCGCCGTGATCATCGCCCTGTTCTCGATCCTCAAGTCGAGCACGTTCCCGACGCTCTCCGACGCGCAGACGATCGCCGGGACGCAAGGGGTCGTCGCGCTGCTCGCGCTCGCGGCGATGCTGCCGCTCATCGTAGGTGAGTTCGACGTCTCGATTGCCTTCCAGCTCGGCCTCGCCCAGGCGATCTGCTCCGGCCTGGCCATCACCCACCACTGGCCCGCGCTGTTCGCCGGGCTCGCCGCCGTCGTCGCGTGCGTGGTGGTGGGCATCGTGAACGGGCTGCTCGTCACCCGGCTGCGCCTCAACTCGTTCACGGCGACGCTCGCCACCGGCACGCTCGTGCTCGGTCTCACCGAGCTCTCGAGCAACGATCAGACGATCGTTGGCAACCTACCTGCGAGCTTCGTCGCGATCGGTCGCAACTCGCTGTCGATCGTGCCCCTGCCGTTCGTGTACGTGCTGGTGGCAGGCGCGGTGCTGTGGATCGCGTTCGAGTTCACCACCTGGGGCCGGGAATGCCACGCGACCGGCGGCAACGCGCGCGCCGCGCTGCTCGCCGGCGTGCGAACCGACCGGGTCACCCTGCAGTGCTTCGTCTACGCGGGCCTGCTCAGCGGCCTGGCGGGCGTCCTGTCGGTGATGATCCTCGGCGCCTCCTCGCCGGCGGTCGGTCTCGGCGAGCTGCTGCCCGCCTACGCCGGGGCGTTCCTCGGCGCCACCGCGGTCCGTCCCGGGCGCTTCAACGCGATCGGCACCGTGCTCGCCATCTACCTGCTGGCCACCGGGATCACCGGCCTGCAGCTGCTCGGCGCCCAGTTCTACGTCTCGGACCTGTTCAACGGCGGCGCCCTGCTCGTCGCCATCACCCTGTCGGCGCTGATCGGCCGGCGCCGCCGGGACGCGGTGGCGCCATGACCGACGCCCCGAGCGACGGCGCCGTCCGCTACGAGGTGCGCGACCGGGTGGCGATCATCACCCTCGACCGGCCCGAGCGGATGAACGCGTTCACGCTGCCGATGGTCGACGCCTGGGCGGACCGGCTCACCGACGCCCAGGCCGATCCGAGGTCAACGTGATCCTCGTCACCGGCAGCGGCCGGGGGTTCTGCGCCGGGATCGACCTCGCGTGGCTCGACGACGACACGCTGTCCGCCTATGAGCGCAAGGCCACGCTCACCGACCACGTCCACCGGGTGCCGCTCGCCCTCGAGACCATCGACAAGCCGGTGGTGGCCGCGATCAACGGCGTGGCGGTGGGCGCGGGCCTCGACATGGCGCTCATGTGCGACATTCGCTTCGCCGCCCGCTCGGCGCGGATGGCGGAGTCCTACGTGACGGTCGGCCTGGTGACCGGGCACGGCGGCTGCTTCCTGCTGCCGCGGCTGATCGGACTGCCCCGGGCGCTCGAGCTCCTGCTCACCGGCGAGATGGTCGATGCCGAACGTGCGGCGGCGCTGGGAATGGTCAACCACGTCTGCGACGACGCCGAGCTGCTGGACCAGGCGCTCGGGTTCGCGGAGCGCATCGCCGCAAGCCCTCCGGTCGCGGTGCGGATGATCAAGCGCGCGACCTACCAATCACTGCGCACCGACTTCCGGACCAGCCTCGATCTCATCTCCTCTCATCTGGCGGTGAACCGCACGACGCACGACTCGCGAGAGGCGTACGCGGCGTTCCAGGAGAAGCGTCCGGGGCGCTTCGAGGGTCGGTAGCGCGCAGGGGTTGGCGGCCCCCCGGGCATCATCCGGCTCGCGGAGCTCCGAGGCCCCGGGCGGTCAGCAGACCGGTCAGCGCCTCGCCGAGCGGGGCGTCGAGCCTCACGTTGGCGAGCGGATCGCCGCGGGTCACGCCGCGGTTGACGATCGCCACCGGGATGCCGTTGCGCCGGGCCCGGTGCACGAAGCGCAGCCCCGACATCACGGTGAGCGAGGAGCCGACCACGAGCAGGCACGCCGCCTGGTCGACGAGCTCGAAGCAGCGCTGCACCCGGGGGCGGGGCACGTTCTCGCCGAAGAAGACGACGTCGGGCTTCAGCAGGTCGGCGCCGCAGCGCGCGCAGCCGACGAGGGTGAACTCGGCGACCCGCGCGTCGGCGAGCGCGACGTCGCCGTCGGGCCGGTCCGGGGCGAGGTCGGTCTCCGCGAGGTCGGGATTGGCCGCCCGGAGCCGCGCGTCGAGCGCGGTGCGGTCGCTGCGGGCCCCGCAGTGCAGGCACACGACGCGGGCGAGGCTGCCGTGCAGCTCGATCACCTCGCCGGCGCCGCCCGCCTGGTGCAGGCCGTCGACGTTCTGGGTGATGATCCCGTCGACGGCGCCGGCGCGCTGCAGGGCGGCGAGTGCCCGGTGCCCGGCGTTGGGTCGGGCGCCGGCCATCCGGCGCCCGCCCACGTGGGAGCGCGCCCAGTAGCGGCGCCGGGCGGCCGAGGATCCGGTGAACTCGCCGATCGTCATCGGCAGCCGGGCGCGCAGCTGACCGGTGGGCCCCCGATAGTCCGGGATGCCCGACTCGGTTGACAGCCCCGCGCCCGAGAGCACGCACACCCCCCCGGCGTCCACAAGCTCACGCAGCCGGTCGAGGTCACTCATCCCGTGAGTATGTCGCCGGGTCGCGGGCGCCGACGTCACTTCTGCCGCTCGCCGGGG
>CAXTTD010000442.1:0-3269 GCA_964246945.1 uncultured Solirubrobacteraceae bacterium
GCTGCAGATGCAGGTCGACCTCATCAATGCCGTCAGTTCCGGTGCCGAACGCCCGTGGCGGGGAAAGAATCTCACTGTGGAGGTCCAGCAGGCGTTGGCGCGGCCCATCCTGCATTCAGTACCGGTGCCCAGTGGGGAGCGCCACCGGGGAGTTGACCTGAGCCTCCTCGATTCAACGACGTTCGTGTGGACTCCCCGCCGACTCGAGCGGGGCGTCGGCGGTCGGCTACCCGTTCCGAGGTGGCAGCGGACGAGCACCTGCGTCAACACGACCCGCGAAAGTCGTGTGTTTTCCCAGTTGGCGAGGATTCGGAAGCGTTAGCTGGGGCGGTTGTGTAATGCGCTCGCGATGGTGCTGATCTGGGCAAGCGCGACTTGGTCGCGTCCATGGGCTTTGGCGTGGTAAAGGGCGGTGTCGGCGCGCTCGACCGCGGCGTGGGGGGCTTCGTCGGGCGCTTTGGTGGCGATGCCGGCGGAGCAGGTTCGGTTATGGGTGACCTGGGCCCGTAGGCGGTCAATGACCTCGGTGGCGCTGTCGGTGTCGCAGTCGAGGAGCAGCAGTCCGAATTCTTCGCCGCCAATGCGGGCCAGGATGTCGCCCGTGCGTAGCTGGTCGCGCCAGGCGGCGGCGGTCTCTTTGAGCAGGCGATCGCCGGCGGGGTGGCCGTGAGTGTCGTTGAACTCTTTGAAGTGATCGAGGTCGAGCATTCCGATCGCGAGCTGCTGTCCGGCGGCTGAGAGCTGTCTGAGGTGTCTTTCCCACGCTCTGCGGTTCGGCAGGCCGGTCAGCTCGTCAGTGAGCGCTTCATCATTGAGATGATCAAGGGCGTCGGCGCGTGAGATCACCGCGGCGACCTCGTGCGCGAGCAGCGCGACAGCCGTGGCGCGAGGTCCCTCGGGGCGCACCTGACTCGGCCAGCCGCTGATCAGCACCCCGAGCGAAGCGTCTCCGCGCAAGAGGGGCTGGTAGAGCACCGAGCTGGGGCGACCCGCGGCGATCCAGGCTTCGGTGAGTCCGATGTGAGCTTCGACATCCTCGGTGATCAACACGGGTCGGCCGGTCCGCATTGCGCCGTAGGCAGCGCTGCGGCGGTGGACCATGACTTGATTCATGTCGGCGTTCAACCCCGCTGTCGCGGTGCAGAGCAGCTGATCGGAGTCGGCCAACGGCTCAAAGAGCAATGCGCACGTTGCGTTGCTGATCTCCATGACCGCCTCGCATGCGTCCTGGCGCGGCTGGGGACTGTCAAACAGACCGTGGACGACCGCGCTGACCTGCTCGAGCATCCGCTGTCGTGCCTGGGATTCGCGAGCCTGCCCTCGGACGCGCGCGACGAGACCCTGGGTGACCAAGCCGATGATCGCATCCGCCGCGACCGCCAGCACGACCGTCCGATACTGAGCGTGTGGATAGGCCGGCGGGCCAATGACCCAGATCGGGATCAGGAAAAACAGGACGACGGCCGTGAGCACGAGCACGAGGTCTCGTCGCGACTGGCTGTACAGAGCGGTCTGAAACACCGGCAAGATCGCTAATGCCCCAGCTCCAGAGGGGAGCCCGCCAGCGCTGTCGCGCGCCAGAGCCACCGCGGTCAACAGCAACAGCGCGCTGGGAACGACCGCGAGCCACGGATATCGACGATCGGCGATCGCGATGAAGGCAACTGCCCCTGCAGTCAACGCCAGCGCCAGGGAGGACCAGTATTCCCACCATGTGATTGATGAACCGACCAGCATCGCGATCCACGCCAGGCAGCATGCTCCCGCAAACGGCGCCACTCGCAGGGCAGACGCCCTCAGCAGATCTCGGTCCCAGCTCACCAACTAGGTATCGACCATGAGACTCAATCGCTCAACCCAGTTCAGCTCGCTCGACGGATAGCGGACCCGGGCAAGTCCTGCTCCCGACTCCACGCCCAGCGCCGAGCCACGACGGGCGCCAGCGGGCGCTCAGCCCACCGGCGGCAGGCCGAGGGAGCGGCTTTGTTCGTGCCGAGACCAGAAGCAGATGCACGGGGGTCAAACGGGGCGGCCCGGCTCTCTCTTCGGCCGCCGCCGGACCGGACCGGTCCTATGGCGATCAAGCGATCGTCATATCTGCCGGCGCTGGACGAGTCCCATGCCGCGAAGGCGATCATCAGGTCCACGAGCTGGACGCGTCGGAAGCGATGATCCTCAGGATGACCCGGGCGGGCTCCGCCGGATCCACGATGCCCTGGTCGGCGGCGGTGATCTTCATCCGCGAGCCGTACTTGGCGCGGATCGCCTCTCGCAATCTACGAACCTCTCCGGCTGCGCGGATGATCTCCGCCTGGGCGGAAACGGCCGGAGCGTCAGCGGCAACCGCACCCCGTCGATCGCAGGGACGCAGCTGGACCCTTCGGTCGTGACGCAGGCGCTTCACCTTGCCCGACGGCTCGGTCGTCGTGACGAGCAGCCCGCCGCTGACGTCGGTCGCGGGGGCGATCCACACCGGCACGGACACCGCCGCGCCCGACCGTCGATAGGTGGTCAGGGAGACGAACTCCTCCTGGGCCAGATCCGCGAGAGTGGCCATGGCGAGAGCATCGCAGCTTCTGACCTCCGTCTACGCCAAGGCTCAAGTGAGATCAGTCGGTCAGCGGGAGCGCGGACCTGGTGGCCAATCTACCGGTCCCGGAGTGCCCACCGAGGCCGCGTCGCCAGCTTGGCTGCGCCTCCCCCTAGGACCGAGCCGCCAGGATCGTCTCCACGCCGTTGTCCCACAGGGCCGATCGTCCGCGGGTCGTCACGCTGTAGAACCGCAGCGCGGATCGTCCGCGCGGCGCGCTTGAGAGAAGCCCGGCATCTTCAAGAGCACTGAGGACGGGCACGAGCAATCCGCTGTACTGCTCGACGACATCGATGTCATCGCCGCCGACCACCGGCGGAGCCTCAGGACACAGATTGTTAGACAGGCCGATCCGCGTCCGTTCACCGTCGGGCGGCAGTTCGGCGAAGCCGCGGCGCATCACCTCGGCGCCTAACTGCGCGCGGGTCAGCGACCGGAGGCGGGTGAGCTCGGCTTCCGCCCGGATCCGCCAGGCTTCGACCTCCTCGTGCCTGAGGGGTCCGCGGTAAGGCATGCCTTCAACCTTATGGATCGGTCGGGGCTGATGCTCGGACGACGGCGAGCACAAGTGGTCGCGGACGTGAGACAAGCGCGGCGAGCCTCCGCACCGGCGCGGGGTCGATCATCTGAGATGGACGCGCTTGTCAAGGGAAATGTTGGAGAAGTTGTTGTTGTTCAT
>CAXTTD010000443.1:0-3256 GCA_964246945.1 uncultured Solirubrobacteraceae bacterium
GCTCCGCGGGAGGGGCCGGCTCGCGCCTGGGCTCAACCACGCACGTCGCCGCGCTCGACGCCGCCGGCGGCGCGTGCTCGGTCACCTGCTCCAACGGGTCGGCGTCCGGGGTGATCGTGCCCGGCACCGGGGTGCACCTCAACAACATGCTTGGCGAGTCTGACCTCAACCCGGAGGGCTTTCACCACTACCCGCCGGGCCGGCGGATGCCGAGCATGATGTCGCCCACCGTGGTCCGCCGCGACGGCGTCGTCGAGCTCGCGGTCGGCAGCGCCGGCTCCAACCGGATCCGCTCGGCGATCCTGCAGACGATCGTGCGCTGCCTCGACGAGGGCCTCGCCGCTCAGGCGGCGGTCGAGGCGCCCCGCGTGCACTACGAGGACGGCGTTGTCTCCGCGGAGCCGGGCAGCGACGCCGCCGCGCTCGCCGACGCGGGTTGGACCGTGCGGGAATTCCGCGAACGGAACTTGTTCTTCGGCGGCGCCCAGGCGGTGATGCGTGACTCCGCGGGGACGGTGAGCGGCGGCGGGGCTCCCCGCCGCGGTGGTGCCGCGGTGCTCGTCTGACTCGCTTCCGCCCTCGCCGCGACGGCCACGCTCGTCGCTGATCCCGACCGCTCGCCGATCCCCCTGAGGCAGCCGGCGCCGAAGTTCTGCCTTGGCAGGAGACGGCGCCTGAAGCTGCGCTGGCCGACCTTAGCGAGTCGCGGTCCATGCAGTCGTAGGTGGTGATGGTTCCCTGCCAGAGCCCAAGATCGCCCCGCCACCCGACCATCATGCCCTGCCGCCCACCAGTCGGGAGCGGCCTCTCCGGACTCGCGCCAGTACTCCAGAGTGCGCGCGGCCGTCAGCCACTGCGATCGGTCTGCCCGCAGAACGACCACAACTTCTGCGCGGAGCGCTTATATCGGTGGACGAGATCGTCGAGCTCGAACGGGTCGATCTCCCCGGCATCCATCCGCGAGAGCCCCTCCCTCACCCGCTCGAGCAATCGCCGCAACTGCTCCTTGTGGTAGCGGGCGATCTCCTCCCGCGCGGCACGACGCCGCTCACGCTCACTCGCTTGATCGTCCCGGTCTGGTACCACCATCACCCTCGACGGTCGAGATTTCCATCGCAGCCTGCCACGCTCGGAGCACGTCTCGACCGACGCGTCCGCGGTCTGAGACGGCCACCCCGTTCGCGCGCGCCCACTCACGCAGCTCGGTGCTCGAGGGAGCCGGCGCCGGCGGTCCGGCAGGCGCCGGGGCCGGCTCGACGCTGCCGATGCGAGCTCGGGCGATCGGCTCCGCGCGCGCCCACGCGTGTGCAGCGGCGAGGAAGCGATAGGTCCACTGCTCAGCCAGCTTGCGCGATTCGCAGTGCACGATCGGGACGTTCGGATACCGCACCTGCAGCTCGGCCAGTCCGTCGGCGGCAATCGCCCCCCGCATGTGCGGCTGCGTGAAGATCCGCGCGTAGCCTTCCTCGACCACGACTGCGGCGCGCGGCAGGCCGGCGAGTTCCGCGAGCGCGAATCGCAACCGCCCGCTCGCCAGGCTCGAGAGTAGATCGCTGATCGACTTGCGCTCCACCGCACACACGATCCGATCGTCCTGGCTGATCGCGTAATCCCCGCACGTGAGGCCACGCCGGACGGTGGATACCTGCTCGGCGGTGAAGCGGTAGGGGTAGTGCTCGTGGGCGTCGACGATGATCACAAGCGCTTCGATGCCCTGCGCACGCGCGCTGGGCACCCGCACGTCCGGGCGCGCTTGCCGGCGCGTGCGCGGGGACTGCCAGAACACCACATCGCGCCCACGGGCGCGGGTGAACACGATCTGCGAGCGTTGCTCTCGACCGCGATCGCAGACCACGTCGATCGCCGCGCCCCGGCGAGTGCACACCCGCAGGGCCACGCGTTCCACGATCTCCGGCTGGGTCGGCCACTCAGCGACGTCGACCGGATGGCAGTACAGCGCGCTGGTCCGTGGCCATGTTCCGCGCGTGCGAAACACCAACCCGCCGTCCAACGGCAACCGCAGCAGATACGGCAACGAGCTCGCCGGATCCGGGTTGCGCGCCACGAGCAGGTCCACGGACGAAAGTGTGCCCTATCGGACCGACGAAACCCTCGGTGTCGTCGCCGATCAGTACTGGTGACGGTCGGTCGGCCCGTCGGATAGGGTCCGACGGTGTCGGCGTTGTCGTGGAGCGGTGGGAAGGACTCGGCGCTGGCGCTGCACGAGCTGCGGGAACGTTCCGGGCCGGCGCCTCGCGCGCTGATCACGACGGTGACGGCCGACTACGGGCGGATCTCGATGCACGGCGTCCGCCGCGAGTTGCTCGGCGCTCAGGCGCGGGCGGTCGGCCTGCCCCTGGTCGAGGTCGAGATTCCGGCCGGCTGTTCTGACGACGTCTACGAGCAGCGGATGGGCCAGGCGCTGGCCGAGGCGCCGCTGGCCGAGGCGCAGACGATCGCGTTCGGCGACCTGTTCCTGGCCGACATTCGCGCGTATCGAGAGCAGCGGCTGAGCCAGGTCGGCAAGCAGGCCATCTTCCCCCTGTGGGGGCGTGACACCGGCGCGCTCGCACGGGAGTTCGTGGCGGCGGGCTTCGCGGCGTTCCTGGTCTGCGTCGATCCCCGCCGGCTGGATCCATCGTTCGCCGGCCGGCGGTTCGACGCCGAACTGCTCGCCGATCTCCCGCCGGAGGTCGACCCGTGCGGCGAGAACGGCGAGTTTCATACCTTCGTGTACGCGGGTCCCATCTTCAGCACGCCGATCGCCTGCCAGGTCGGCGAGATCGTGAGTCGAGACGGGTTCGTGTTCTGCGACCTGCTCGAATCAGACGCATAGCCCCCCGACGCATCTCTCCCGATCCACGCCGGGCCGTCCCTATCGCTCACGGCGCGGCCGACAGCCGCCGCTCAGCGGCATCGGCGGATGCCGAAATGTCCCGTTGGGCGCGTCGACGCTCACGAGTGGGGCGATTTCGGTGCTCCAGACCCGCGGGAAAGTGGACAACGATCGCCCGCGTGTGGACGGGTGGCGCGGAAGCCGCGGTATGCGCGGAAAGTGGACAACGATCGCCCGCGCGTGGACGGGTGGCGCGAAAGCTGCGGCATAGATGCCGGGATGTCCAATTGGGTGGGCCGACGCGCGCAAGTGGGCGATTCCGGCATCTGCCCAGGGCGCTCACTACCTGCTGACCGTGTCCGATCGCGCATGTCCGCCTCCGCGCCCCGCCGCGGACGCCCCCGCCGCAGGTCCCCATTC
>CAXTTD010000444.1:0-3249 GCA_964246945.1 uncultured Solirubrobacteraceae bacterium
CCGGACGCCTGGCAGCGGCCGTCCGCGCACCGCGGCCACACGAGCTCGCGCAGACGCGCGGCCTCGGCGTGCGCGGCCTGCCCCGGGTCCGCACCGCGGGCGGCGGGGGCGGCGTGGGCGTCGACGATCCCCCGGCTGGCGGCGACCAGGCCGCCGGCGGGCCCCGGGGCGAACGCCGCCTCCAGACCCTCCCCGCTCCCGCCTTGCGCGCCGACGCCGGGAAGCAGGATCACCGCGTGGGGCATCGCCCCGCGCAGCCGCGTGAGATGGGCGGGGACAGTGGCCCCGACGACCGCGCCGACGTCGGAGAGGCCGCTCGCGCCGACGTGACCGGTAGCCAGCTCCGCCACGAACTCCGCGAGCACGTCGCTCACGGTCGCGCCCGAGGCGAGCCTCAGGTCCTGGAGATCGCGCGCGCCCGGGTTCGACGTGCGCACCAACACGAACACCCCGCCGTCGACGGCTCGCGCCTCCGCCAGCAGCGCCGCCAGCGTCTCGCGACCGAGCAGCGGGTTGACGGTGAGCAGGTCGACCCCGAGGCCCGGCACCGGTCCGAATGGCCCGGCCGGCAGGCCGCCGAAGAACGCCTGCCCGTAGGCGCGCAGCGAGCGGTCGACGTCGCTGCGCTTGGCGTCGGCGATGACGATCAGCCCCCGCTGTCGGGCGTCGGCGACGACCTCGTGCAGCACCGCCCAGCCCCACACGCCGAGGCGCTCGAAGCAGGCCAGCTGCGGCTTGACCGCGACGCACTGCTCGCCGGCCGCCTCCAGCACGAGGCGGCAGTGTGCCGCCGCCGCCCGGGCGGTGCGCTCGCTCGGGCCATCGCCGGTGGCGAGCTCCAGCGCCCGCGGCCACAGCCGCGCGGGGTCGGGATCGAGCCCGAGGACGATTTGCGAGCGCCGCTGACGAACCCGCTCGTCGAGACGATCCCCGAGTCGGGCGGGACGGGCGGCGGAGCCTAAGGCGCCCTCCGAGGGCGCCACCATCGGCTTGGCTCCGCCGGTCGTTCCCACCCGGCCGCTACTTGACGGCCTTCTTCAGCCCCGCGCCCGCGGTGAACTTCGGAACCTTCGAGGCGGCGATCTGGATCTTCTCGCCGGTCGCGGGGTTCCGACCCTCACGCGCGCTGCGGCTGGAGACGCTGAACTTGCCAAAGCCCGAGAAGGTCACGTCGCTGCCGCGCTTGAGCGCGTCCTCGATCGTCTCCAGCATCGCGTCGACCGCGTCGCCGGCGTCCTTCTTGCTCAAGCCGGCGCGGTCGGCGACCTGGTCTACGAATTCAGACTTCGTCACTTGCTCCTCCTAGAGAGGTTGTGGGAATCGTCGAAGCTAACAGGGCCTGCGGACACGCCGCGCGCGCCGTTTCGCCCTCGGGCGCATTCTCATCAGACCCCGCGACTACGGGGGGGCACAACGTGACCGTTTTCCCGCAATTTCCGACAATCTCCGCCCGTGGAGACGGCTTCGGCTGCGGTCCACGGCCGTTCAGTGGCTGCTCAGCGCCTGCTGAGCGCCTGCGCTCGCTCCCGCGCCCCGCCGGCGTGACGCGCCCGCGCGACGATCGCCACGTAGTGCAGCGGCGCGCCGTCGACCGACGAGAGGCGATGCACGTAGCGCTCGGTGACGACGGTCTCGATCCAGCCGGCCTCGCCCATCTCGCGGATGAGCTCGCCGAATCCGCTGCCACCGTCGGCGAGAAACTCCTCTCGGATGTTGAAGGCGAGCCACGCGCCCTCCACCAACAGGTCGTACGCCGCGGCGAAGGCGAGCGGGGGGATGTCGCCGAAGCCGAGCGCAGCGACGCAGGTGAGCCCGCCCAGCCGCAGCTCGCGCAGCCGCTCCTCGGTGTCGGGCGCGAGCGCGGTGAGGTCCTGCACGAGGTAATCGGTGTAGCGGCCCGGCCGGTCGCGGCCCGCGGCCTGCGCCGCCTCCTCGATGATGTCGACGCCGATCACCGAGCCGATCCCGAGCCGGCGCAGGCTCTCGCCGACCATGCCGTTGCCGGCCCCCAGGTCGAGCACCGACAGTGCCGCCGGGTCGATCCTGTGCGCCGCGAGCTGCCCGCCGAGCAGCCCCACCACCCGCTCGGGCGAGGAACACTCGAGCCGGCCCGCGAAGATCTGCTCGTAGAGGCCGGGATGGGGATAGATCTCCTCGTAGTCGTGGAAGCGGATCCGCCGCGCCTCGCCGTCGGAGAAGCGCACCTCGCACCATTCCTCGTCCTGAGCGAGGTCGGCGTCGGCGGCGCTGGGAAAGCGGATGTCGTACCCGGCTCCGGGCGGACTGGTCGTGTCGGTCTTCATGCAACTCCTCTGAGTGATCGACTGAGCAGAACGAAGTGATTGTCCCCATCGATCATTACCACATGCGGCAGTCTCCAACCCCGAAGACGCGGCCGTCCACGCCGATCGCGAGAATGACCGGTATGGAGATCGGCCGCATCGCGTGGCTCACCACCGTCACCGCCTGTCTGGTGACGGCCGCCATCCTGCTCGTGGAGGGCTACTACGGCTATGCCGGGGTGACCATCGCGGTCGCCCTGTCGGCGTTCATCAACCTGCTCTGACCCGGGGCTGCACGGCCGGCGGGTCCGCCCGGAGCGGACGATGCCGGACTCCGCTCTTGCTCAGCGCTCGCGCCGCCACGCGAGCAGCGCCGCCACCGCCGCTCCGCGGTGGCTGATCGTGTCCTTCTCCGCGTCGCTCAGCTGCGCCATCGTGCGGCCCTCCCACTCCCCCTCGGGCAGAAACGCCGGGTCGTAGCCGAAGCCGCCGGCCCCGGCCGCCGCGGCGAGCGTGCCGCGGCACTCCCCGCTCACCACCTGCTCCTCCCCGGAGTCCGGATCGACCCAGGCGAGCGCGCACACGTAGCGCAGCGGACTGCCGACCGGCGCCTCGTGGAGCAGCCGGGCGAGGTTCTCGGCGTCACTCGCATGCTCGGAGGCGTAGCGCGCCGAACGTACCCCGGGGCGCCCGCCGAGCGCCGCGGCCTCGATTCCCGAGTCGTCGGCGATCGCCACCGCCCCGGTACCCGACGCGGCGGTCCGGGCCTTGGGCAGCGCGTTGGCGGCGAACGTCTCGCCGTCCTCAGGCGGGAGCACGACCCACTCGGGCAGCGGGACCACCTCCACCCCGGCGGGATGCAGCAGCCGCGCGAACTCCCGCAGCTTGTGAGGATTGCGGGTGGCGAGCAGCAGCGTGGCGGGTAGCTCAGCCACGCGCCGGGCTCGCCTCAGCCTGCACCCGCACC
>CAXTTD010000445.1:0-3248 GCA_964246945.1 uncultured Solirubrobacteraceae bacterium
GGGGCCAGTCGGGCAGGTGCTCGCCGGGGCGGCGACGGTCGCCAGTGCGCTGGCCCCGGTCGGACTGCTCGCGCTCGCGTTCCCCGAGGGCGGCACCGAGCCATTCCCGCTCAACGCGATGCTGTCCGTGCTCGCGATCGCGGTGATCGGCCTCGCGTGCGCGGACCGAGATCGGGTGACGCTCCGGGCGTGCCTGCTCGTTTACGCCGCCGCGGTGCTCGCCGCCTTCTTCGTGCCCTCCGCCATCGGCGCGAACGTCGCCCGGCTGGGCACGCTGCTCGCCGCCCCAGTAGCGATGCTCGTGCTGTGGGACCGCCGGCCCCGCCTGCTCGCGGCGGGGATCGTCCCGCTGCTCTACCTCGCGGTCCAGGCGCCGGTGCGGGACGTCGTCGCCGCCAGCGGCAAACCCTCGACCTCAGTCGCCTTCTACCAGCCGCTGCTGCGCTATCTGGAGAGCCGGCCTGGACCGCCGTTCCGGATCGAGATCCCGTTCACCGCCCTGCACTGGGAGGCCTACCGCGTCGCCACCCACATCCCGATCGCGCGCGGCTGGGAGCGCCAGCTCGACGAGCACGATAACCCGATCTTCTACCGCCGGGGAGCGCTCACCGCTGCGAGCTATCGCCGCTGGCTGCACGCGAACGCCGTCCGCTACGTCGCGCTACCCCACGACACGCCGTTTGACGGCTCGGCCCGGACGGAGGCCGCGCTCGTGCGCGGGGGCGAGCCCTATCTGCGGTCGGTTGCGCGAGTCGGCGCCTGGACGGTGTACGCGGTGCGCGACGCCACCCCGATGGCCCAGGGACCGGCCGCTCTCACCGCGCTCGGGCCCGACTGGTTCACGCTGGCGCCCGCCCGGCCGGGCAGCGTGCTCGTGCACGTACGCTGGTCCCCCTACTGGGCGCTCGTGCACGGTGCGGGCTGCGTCTCGCGTGCGGGCGACTGGACGCGCGTGCAGGTCACCGGCCCCGGGCCGGTGCGCGTCGGGATTCGGTTCGCGCTGGGGCGCATCGGCGCGTCGGGACCGCGCTGCACTCACACGATGTGAATGAGGCGCGTGTGAAAAGCGTGTCGACTCGGGATAGATTTCCTGTCGATGGTGCGGCTGCGGCAACTCAAAGAGCGCCTGCTTCCCCAGGGCGGACTCGACGCCGGTCGTCAGCTGCTGCTGTTCGTCGGCGCCTACATCTGCTACCAGATCGTCCGGGGCCTCGTGAGCCGCGACGACGCACCCGCGGTCGCGTCCTGGAACGCGACCAAGGTCATCGATCTCGAGCGGCGGCTGCACGTGTTCATCGAGCCCGCGGTGCAGCACTGGGCGCTCAACTTCCACTGGCTGCTCGACCTGATGACGTGGTTCTACGTCAACGGCAACTATGCGATCAGCGGCGGCGCGCTGGTGTGGATCTATCTGCGCCGCAACGACTCCTTCTACTTCGTGCGCAACGCGTTCCTCATTGCGATGGCGCTCGCGCTCGTCGGCTACACGGTGTTTCCGACCGCGCCGCCACGCCTGATGCCCGAATGGGGGTTCACCGACGTGGTGCAGCAGGTGACCGGCATCACTGCGGAGCGGGGCTCAGCCTCGCAGTTCCTCAACCTGTATGCGGCAATCCCGTCGATGCACGTGTGCTTCGCCATGTTGACCGGGGTCTCGATGCTGCGCTTCACGCGACTGTGGATCGCGCGCATCGCCTGGATCCTCTACCCGCCGTTCGTCGCCTTCGTGGTGATCGCGACCGGCAACCACTACCTCACCGACGTCGTCCTCGGGGCGGTGACCGCGGGGCTCTCAGCGCTGTTCGCCCGGGAACTGCTGGCGCGGGCGCGACCCGACGCGTGGGCGTTCGGGTCACGGGCGCGCCTCGACCGCCGCGCCGTCTGACCCACTACGCTGTCGGGCGCATGCCGGAGCCGAGCACCCGCGTACGTCCGCCCCGGGCGCGTCGCAGCCGCGGACGCGCCGAGCCCGTCGCACGGTCGACCACCCAGGCGCTCATGCAGCAGCGTCTCATCGACTCGCGGCTCACCCCCAACGCGATCTCGCTCACCGGCTTCACGCTCAACCTCGCGGCGGCGGTGCTGCTGTTCGAGCGGTGGTTCTTCCTCGCCGGGCTCGCCTTCATCATCGGCTCGATCATGGACACGCTCGACGGTCGTTACTCGCGGATGTCGGGCAAGGGCACGCCGTTCGGCGCGTTCCTGGATTCGACGCTCGACCGCCTCGAGGAGGGTGTGGTGCTCACCGCGGCCGGGGCGTATTTCGCCTGGAAGGGCGAGCAGGCGGCCGTCGCCGCGGTCGTGATCGCCGTGCTCGCCTCGCTCATGGTCTCCTACACCCGCGCGCGGGCCGAGGCGCTCGGCGTCCAGTGCAAGGTCGGCCTCGCCACCCGCCCGGTCCGGGTCGTGATCCTGTCGGCGGGCCTTGTATTCGCCCGCGGCGCGGGCCTCGGGCATTTCTACCTACTCGCGCCCGCGGTCTACGTGCTCGCCGCACTTAGCCTGTTCACCGTCGGGCAGCGGGTCTGGCACGTGCGCCAGGAGCTCACGGCGTCGGACGCGGCCTGACGCGGTCCGTGAGCCCGGTCGCGCGCCACGGCGAACTCGAGTTCGTCTACGAGACCCACGGCGATCCGGGAGATCCGCCGCTGCTGCTGGTGAGCGGTTACACGCGACAGCTCATCGGGTGGTCGCCCGAGCTCTGCGCGCGGCTCGCCGGCGGAGGGCGGTTCCTCATCACCTTCGACAACCGCGACTGCGGGCTGTCGAGCAAACTTTCAGGGTCCCCGGTCGACCTCGGGGCGGTGATGCGCGCCGCCGGGGCCGGGAAGCTCGACGCCGCCCGCGGGCTCGCGCCCTACACCCTGTCGGACATGGCCGCCGACGCCGTCGCGCTGCTCGACGCGCTGTCCATCGAGCGAGCCCACGTGCTCGGGGTGTCGATGGGCGGGATGATCGCCCAGACGCTCGCCATCGAGCACCCTGAACGGGTGCGCTCCCTCATCTCGATCATGTCGCGGACCGGTGAGCCCGGGTATGGCGAAGCATCCCCGGAGGCGCAGGCGGTGATCACCGCGCCCCCAGCGAGTGACCGCTCCGCGGGGATGGCCGCCGCGGGGCGCGCCGCGGTGTGGCGTTCGCGTCGCTGGCCGGAGATCGAACGCGAACGCGAGCTCGCCGGCCGCTCCTGGGACCGCGATCACACCCCGGAGTGCGCGCCGCGACAGTTCGCGGCGATGGTCGTCAGC
>CAXTTD010000446.1:0-3238 GCA_964246945.1 uncultured Solirubrobacteraceae bacterium
GTAGCGTCCGCCGTGTCCAGACCCCCGAGGAAAGGAGACGGTCATGGATTCGACGGTCACAGGGATCGGCGCGGTAGTTGTCGCAGAGTTGCGGGCGGCGGGTTACATGGAGTCGACGATCGGCCAGTACCAGAAGTCGATCAAGGCCCTGGCCGGGCTCGCCGGGAAACGAGGAGGTGTCTACACCCCATCCATGGGGGCCGAGTTCGCGTCGATGACGGTCAGTCCGCGCACGGGCCAGTTCAGCGCTCAGCGCCGTTTCGACTATCGCCGGCTGGTCAGCGTGTTCGACTCCTATGTGGAGACCGGCAGGGTGGACCTGGCTGTCCGCAAACGCGGTGGCGGAGGTCCGAACCCCGAGTCGGCTGAGTTCGCCACGTTGTGGGCCTCGTGGGAGGCCGACATGGGCGATCGGGGACTGGCGTCTGCCACCCGGGACGCGTACGGGCGGGTGGCCCGCGGCTACCTGGTATTCCTGGAGTCACGGGGGATCGACTGCCTCGCTGCCGCTGACGGGGCCAGCGTCCTGGGGTTTCTCGAATCGCTGTCGGGCAGGTGGGCGAAGTCTTCGTTGTTCTGGGTGGTGTCGAACTTCCGCCCGTTCTTGGCCTTCACCGGCCGCCCCGACCTGGTCGACGCAGCAGGCCTCGCTGGTGCCAGACGGTCCCACACGATCCTTCCCGTCTTGAGCGACGACGACGAACGCCTGGTCCTCCAAGCGTGCGCGTCAGAGATAGTCAACGCCCGGGACGCCGCGATCACCTTGTTGGCGTTGACGACGGGTCTTCGGGCTTGCGATATCGTCGGCTTGCGACTGGGTGACGTCGACTGGCGGACACGCACCGCCGCGATCGTGCAGCAGAAGACCGGCAACCCGCTGACGGTGCCGCTGACCGACCTGGTGGTGGACAGGCTCGCCTGCTACCTGCTTGACGACCGGCCCGACTCGTCCGATGACCACGTGTTCCTGCGCTGCAAGGCCCCACACGTTCAGCTCGCCTGTCACGCTTCGATCCACCGGGTGACGGCGGAGGTCTTCCGCAAGGCCGGGGTCACAGACGCGAAGGGCGGATGTCGTCTGCTGCGCCACAACGCTGCCTCCAGGCTGCTTCGTGCGTCGGTCCCGTTGCAGACCATATCGGCTGTGCTCGGCCACGCCAGCCCCGAATCGACCAACTCGTACATGAGCGTCGACTCCGACCGTCTGCTCGCCTGCGTGCTGGAGGTTCCCGAGGCGGCCCGGTCATGAGCGCCCACGGCTTCACCAGCGCGTTCGCCGGCGAACTGGACGCCTACCTTGAGTTCAAGAAGAAGATGGGCTTCTACGGGGCCTCCCGGATCTGGTATCTGAAGCGCTTCGACGCCTACTGCACAGCGCACGATCGCACCGCCTTCGACCGTGACACCGTCGAAGGCTGGGTCAGCGCTCAGCTGGCCTCCTCTGGCTCCTACCGGTCCTGGATGTCCTACATCCGCGACGCTGGCCGGTGGCTGAAGGCCCACGGCAACCCCGACGCGTACGTGCTGTCGGATCGATGGAAAGCCTCGTTCCTCGCCGCCCACCCATATCTGCTGAGCGGACAGGAGATCGCGGCGTTCTTCGCCGCCGCGGCACACCTCGACGCCGACTCCCCGTGGCGGTGGCAAGCGACGGCGTTCTTCACGCTGATGCACTCCTGCGGGCTTCGCACCGGAGAAGCCCGTTCCTTGTCGAACGAGCACGTGCACCTGAGCGACGGGCACCTCGACATCGTGTCTTCCAAAGGCAACCGCAGCCGAAGGCTGCCCCTGACCCGCGAGGTCATCCGGGTCCTGGCCGGATGCGAGAAGGAGTCGGCCGAACACTTCGGGGCGTCCCGTCACACCTTCTTCGTCTCGGCGACCGGCAACCCCGTCACCGCGGCGAGCGTCGGGAAGATGTTCAACCGCATCTGGGACCGGGCCGGACTGGCTCGACCCGCCGGAGGCCAGCAGCCAAGACCGTATGACTTTCGCCATCACTTCGCCTACGCCAACGTCGAACGGTGGATGGCCAACGGTGTCGACGTCACCGCCATGCTGCCCTACCTGGCCCGCTACATGGGGCATGCGACCGTCGAGTCCACCTACTACTACATTCACACCTCGCCCGACTTCATGGACGCCTACGCGGAGATCGCCGAGGCGGCCGGCTCGGTGCTGCCCGAGGTTGGCTTCGAATGAAACGCGACCCCAAGACCGCTGCCCCGAACTTCTACAGCTTCGCCAGGGACTACCTCCACACCTACCTGCCCACCGTCGCCCGACGCTCGCCGAAGACGATCGAGGCGTATCGGATCAGCCTCGAATGCTTCCTCGACTACCTGGCCGAGGTCGACCACGTCAAACGTGCACAGGTCGGCTTCGACCACTTCGAGCGGGAGCACCTGAAGGGCTGGCTGGCCTGGATGACCGACCAGCGGCACTACGCACCGTCAACCGTCGCCCTGAGGCTATCTACCGTGAAAGCGTTCCTGACCTACTGCTCCCACGAGGACCTCACCCTCGTGGCGCTCAGCCAGGCAGCCCAAGCTCTGCGGGCCCCCGCCGTCGCCCACAAACCCCTTGAATACCTCACCGAAGCTGAGACACGAGCCGTGCTGGCCGCCTTCGCAGGCCGCACCGCGAAATCGCGAAGGAACCGGATGCTGATGATCCTGCTCTACGACACCGCCGCGCGCGTCTCGGAGATCACCGGCGTCACCCTCGGAGACCTCTGCTTGGCCAAACCCGGGCACGTGACCCTCACCGGCAAACGGAACAAGACCCGCATCGTCCCGCTCACCGCGAAGACGATCGACCACCTGGGTGTCTACCTCGCCGAGTTCCATCCCAACATCGCTGTGCTCCCCGCGACACGCCCGGTGTTCTACAGCCTGCATCATGGGCAACCGACCAGGCTGTCGACCGATACGGTCGCAGCCGTGGTGAGCCAGGCGGCCCAAGCCGCCCGGACCCGATGTGGGACCGTTCCCGAGCATCTCCACTGCCACACCCTGCGAAAGACCAAGGCCATGGACCTCTACCAGCAAGGCATCCCGCTGCCGATCATCATGCGCCTCCTCGGCCACGAGAACGTGTCCACCACCGCAGCGTTCTACGCGTTCGCGACCGTGGACATGATGCGCCAAGCCGTCGACGCGGCTACTCCCGCCATCGACGCGCCGGCCGCCCAGTGGCTCACCCAAGACAAGCTCGAAGCCCTCTACAGCCTCCGATA
>CAXTTD010000447.1:0-3218 GCA_964246945.1 uncultured Solirubrobacteraceae bacterium
GGGAGAAGCAGCGCCGCGACGCGCACGCCGGGGGGGGCGCTGGCCACCGCGGGCAGCAGCGCGATCGACGCCAGCAGGGTGACTATCGCGTTGACCCGCAGCGTGCAGCCGCGGGCGCCGAGCCGCACGAACACCGCGCTCACCGAGATGTAGCCGACCGCGCACGCCGAGAACACGAGACCGATCTCGCCCGCCGACACCCCGCCGGCGTGCAACCCCTGCGCGATCAACAGCTGGGTGGCGCCCGACGTCGCCCCGGCGACGATCAGCGAGCCGACCCCGGCGGCGACCCGCGCGTCGCGCAACGGAGCGAGCAGCTCCCGCAGGCCGCCCCGTGGCGGTTCAAACCCTTCCCGGCGACGTCGGAACGCCGGCCACCCCGCGATGGCTGGGAACTTTATCGACCGTGGCGGTACATGACCTTCCCCGCATCCGCCGGCCCGTCCGGGGCGCCGACGCCGGCCGGCGGCAGCGAGCGCCACGCTCACGAGCCCGCCGGCGACCGCGATCGCACCGAACGGGAGCGCGGTCGACGCGCCTACCCCGAGCAGCCCACCGAGGGCGGGGCCGATCATCGTCCCCACCGAGGCCCATACGACCGCCCGTCCGACGCGGCTGCCGCCGTCCTCCACCTCCCCCATCCCGCTCAGCCAGGCGGCGCCCGCCGTCCACAGCACTCCGAACGAGATCCCGTAGACGATCCGCCCGCCCAGCAGGCTGCCCAGAGCGGGCAGCGCCTGCCCGGCGCAACCGAGCACGAGCAGCCCGCCGGCGGCGAGCGTCACCCGGCGCGCGCCGAAGCGGTCGGCGAGCATCCCCGCCGGCACCGAGACGATGAGCATGGCCAGCCCCGGCAGCGCGAGCACCAACGCCGCCGCGGCGGTCGACAGGCCGTCGGGCGGCCGCACCACCTGAGAACCGAGGGCGACGGCGGCAGCTGAGAACCTTGGACAGCATCGCCCGAACAAGATACGATCACTTTTACCGTTGTTTCATGACGGTCTTGCACGGTTACGATGAGTCTGATGGATCAAAACGCGATTGATCTCCGCAACCTGCGCGCGGTGATCGCGGTCGCCGATGAGGGCTCGTTCCGCAGCGCCGCCCGGGCACTCGGCTACACCCAGTCGGCGATCTCCCACCAGATCGCCTCCCTGGAGCGCGGGCTCGACGCGCCCCTGTTCACCCGCCCCGGCGGCCGCGGCGCGATCGCGCTCACCCCCGCCGGGGAGGTCGTCTACCGCCGGGCGCTGCGGGTGCTCGGCGAGGTCGAGACGTTGAGCGCCGACGTCGCCGCGGTGCAGACCGGCGAACGCCCCACGCTGCGCGTGGGCACCTTCCAGACGGCGACCACCGAGCTCCTGCCCTCCGCCCTGCGCGACCTGCGCGACCACTGGCCCGACGTCGAGGTGATCCTGTCCGAGAGCCAGGCGAACGCGCCCACCTACGACCAGCTCACCGCCGGCGAGCTCGACCTCGCGTTCCTCGTGAACCCCGAGCCCGACGAGCGGATCCGCGCGATCCCGCTGCTCGAGGACCCGTGGGTGATCCTCACCCGCCGCGACTCCGAGCTCGCGAGCGTGCAGTCCCCCACCTTCGACCTGCTCGACGGCGTCGACATCGTCGCCTGGAATCGCCGCTGGCGCACCCAGGTCGAGCTCGAGGAGGCGTGGCGCCGGCGGGCGATCCGGCCCCGCGTCGTCTACCGCACCGACGACAACCTCGCGCTGCAGCGGCTGGTGGCCGCCGGTTACGGCCACGCGTGCCTGGACCGCCTCGGCGCCTCGGGCGCGGTCGAGCCCTCGCTCACCTGGCTCGAGCCCAAGGAGATCCTGCTGCGGCGTACGATCGCCCTGTGCCTGCCCCGCCACCGCGACCTCGGCCTCGCCGCGGTGACGTTGATGGACTCCGTGCGCACCCAGTACGGGGCGTGACCCGGCGATGAGCGCCGCCGCGAGCCCGCCGGCCTCGGTCAGCGCCACTCCGCTGATGATGCGCGCGTGCGTGCTGCGCGAGCCCCACCGGCTCGGAATCGAGACGGTGAGCCTCGCCCCGCCGGCCGCCGGCGAGGTCCGCGTCCGGGTCGCCGCCGCCGGGGTCTGCCACTCCGACCTGCATCTCGTGGAAGGCCACCTCGGTGAGGGCCGCTGGCCACTCGTCCCCGGCCACGAGGGCGCGGGCGTTGTCGATTCGGTCGGCTCCGGGGTGGATCACCTCGCGCCCGGCGACCCCGTCGTGTTCAGCCTGCTTGCGCCGTGCGGCGCCTGCCCCGCCTGCCGCGCGGGCCGGCGCACCCTGGGCGGGCCCGCGGGCGCCCGCGGCGTCGCCGGCACCATGACCGACGGCACCACCCGCCTCACCGCGGCCGACGGCACCCCGCGGCAGCACGGCTTCACCGTCGCCTGCTTCGCCGAGTACGCGGTGCTCGGCGCCGGCTCGGTGATCGCGATCCCCCGCGAGCTCCCGCTGTGGCAGGCGGCGCTGCTCGGCTGCGGGGTGCTCACCGGCTTTGGCGCGGTGACCCACGCCGCCCGGGTGGGGATCGGCGAGTCCGTCGCGGTGATCGGCTGCGGCGGCGTCGGGTTGCAGGTGATCGCGGCCGCGCGGCTCGCCGGCGCCTCGCGGATCGTTGCCGTGGACCGTGGCGCCGACAAGCTCGAGCTCGCGCGCCGCCGGGGCGCGACCCACGGCCTGTCCGCCGAGGACCCGGATCTGCTCGCCGAACTGCACCGGCTCACCGGCGGCGGCGTCGACCACGCCTTCGAGGTCGTCGGCGTCCCGGCGACCATCCGCCTCGCCTGGGACGCGCTCGCGCCCGGCGGGACGGCGGTCGTGGTGGGGCTTGCCCCGAGCGGCAGCGAGGTGGCGCTGCCCGCGATCGAGTTCCTCTCCGAGAAGGCGATCCGCGGCAGCTACTTCGGCTCCGCGGACCCCCAGCAGGCGCTGCCGGGGCTGCTGGAGCTCGTCCGCGACGGGCGCCTGGAACTCGCCGACGTCGTCTCCCACGTGTGCGAGCTCGGGGAGATTCCCGCCGCGCTCGAGCGCCTGCGCCGCGGCGAGGGGGCACGCACGGTCGCGATCCTCGACCCGGCGCTCGCCGGCCGCGAGCCGGACGCATGAGGATCACCGACATCACCCTGGAGCGCCTGCGGCTCCCACTCGACCCCCCGTTCTACGCCGCCTGGGACCCCGAGCCCCGGACCGCGTTCGCGGCGACG
>CAXTTD010000448.1:0-3202 GCA_964246945.1 uncultured Solirubrobacteraceae bacterium
CGCTGAGTCCGCTGAGTCCGCTGAGTCCGCTGAGTCCGCTGAGTCCGCTGAGTCCGCTGGCGGCGGCGGGGCGGCCGTCCGGTGGGTGCGGAGGGTGCTGCTCGCGAGCCGCGCCGGCGGGGGCTGACGGGCACGGGGCGGTCGTGACGCACGGCGTTGGGGTGACGCCGATCTCCGCCGCAGATCCGTCGGTTTCGTGCCACGCGTCGTGCTGCGGTGAGCGATTGGCGCGGGAGCCGCGGTATCCGCGGAGAAACGGACGAGGATCGCCTGCGCGGAGACGGTTGGCGCGGGAGCCGCGGTATCCGCGGAAAAGTGGACAACGATCGCCTGCGTGGGGACGGTTGGCGCGGAAGCCGCGGTATCCGCGGAGAAACGGATGACGATCGCCTGCGCGGGGACGGGTGGCGCGAAACCGACCGGCGTCGCACGCGCGTCGGCGCGAGCTCAGCGCGAGACGCGCGCTTCACGGTGAGTGTCGAGTCAGGGCGGCCAGAGCTCGCCGTCGGCGAGTTCGACCGAGTTGCCGGCCGTATCGCGGAGGTAGATCTGGCGCAGCGCCCCGTCTGCCGAGCGGGTTTCCCGTTCGATCTCGACCTGGCGGGACCCAAGCCACTCGCGCCATCGCGTGAGCTCGCCGACGTCGACTGTGAAGGGCGACGTGACCGACGCCCGGGCACCCGTGCGAAGGCGCGGGACGGCCCGGCGGTGAGCTGCGCCGCGGGTCGAACAGCAGCAGCATGCCCCCGGAGGTGAGCCGGAACCCAGCGCCGATCGCGTCGAGACCGTCGACCAGTCGCAGCCCGATGACGTCGCGATAGAACGCCTTCGCCGCCGCGACATCCTCGGCGTAGAGAACGGTCTCGTAGATCCGCGGAGGTGGCGGCGGCGGCACCGGGTGATCGTTGCGGGCGGCGGGGGTCCGGTCAACCGGCGGGACTCATAGACTGCGCTGGCCATGGCGATGAGCACCGACGAGATCCGCGAGACGTTCCTGGCGTTCTTCGAATCCGAGGGGTCGCTGCGCGTGCCCTCGGCGTCGCTGGTGCCGGCCGAGTACGACCCCTCGGTGCTGTTCACGGTGGCCGGGATGGTGCCGTTCAAGCCGTACTTCCTCGGCGAGGAGACGCCGCCGCGCTCGCGGCTCACCGACTGCCAGAAGGTGTTCCGGACCGTCGACATCGAGATCGTCGGCACCACCGCGCGGCACCTCACGTTCTTCGAGATGCTCGGCAACTTCTCGTTCGGTGACTACTTCAAGCGCGAGGCCCAGGCGTTCGCGTGGCGGCTGTCCACCGAGGGCTTCGGGCTCGCGCCGGAGGACATCTGGGTCACCGTGTTCGCCGGCGACGAGGCGCTCGGGATCGGCCCCGACGAGGAGGCGATCGGCTACTGGCTCGAGATCGGGGTCCCGCGCGAGCGGATCGTCGAGTGCGACCGCGAGGAGAACTGGTGGCAGATGGGACCGACCGGGCCGTGCGGACCGGACTCCGAGCTGTACCTCGACCGCGGCCTTGACTTCGGCGCCCCCGGCGACCTCCCGGGCGGGGAGAACGCGCGTTTCCTCGAGTTCTGGAACCTCGTGTTCATGCAGTTCGACCAGAACGCCGAGGGTGTGCTCACGACGCTGCCGGCCCAGAACATCGACACCGGCCTCGGTCTCAACCGGATGGCGTGCATCCTGCAGGGAAAGGAGACGGTGTTCGAGACCGACCAGTTCGCGCCGCTGATCGCCCTCGGCGAGGAGCTCTCCGGCCACCGCTACGAGCAGGACGCCCCCACCGACAAGGCGCTGCGGGTGCTCGCCGACCACAGCCGCGCGATCTCGTTTCTCATCGCCGATGGCGTCGTGCCCTCCAACGAGGACCGCGGCTACGTGCTGCGGCGGATCATGCGCCGGGCGATCCAGCAGGGCCGCTCGATCGACCTCGGTCCCGGCACCCTTGAGCGCTACGCCGGGATCGTCGCGGAGACGATGGGCGCCGCCTACCCGGAGATCCCCGCCCAGGGCGACACCATCCGGCGCTGGATCGCCGCGGAGGAGGAGTCCTTCGGCCACACCCTCGAGCAGGGTCTCACGCGCCTCGACGAGCTGATCGCCCGCGCCCGCGAGGCCGGCGCGGAGGGGATCGCCGCCGCGGATGCGTTCCAGCTGCACGACACCTACGGTTTTCCGATCGACATGACGCTCGAGATCGTCGCCGAGCACGACCTGGGCGTCGACGAGGCTGGCTTCGAGTCGCTCATGGGCGAGCAGCGCGCGCGCGGCCGGGCGGCGGTGCGCGGCGGCACCGACGTCAAGCGCGAGCGCGCGCTCGCGCTCTCCGGGCAGGCCGGTTTCCTTACCGATTTCGTCGGCTACGAGGTCGAGGACGCCCAGACGACGATCGGCGCGGTGGCCAGTGACGGCGACGGCGCCGGCGACGGCAGCGTGCTCGTCAAGCTCCGTGAGTCGCCGTTCTACGCGACCGGCGGGGGGCAGGTCGCCGACATCGGTGTGCTCGAGTGCGAGGGCGGTGGCTGCCGCGCGCGGGTGACCGACGTGATCCGCCTCGGCACCGACCAGGTGCTCACGCTCGCCCCGGAGCACGGCGTCTTCGAGGTCGGCAACCGCGTCCACGCCCACGTCGACCGGGCCGCCCGGCACGCGACCGCGTGCAACCACACCGCCACCCACCTGCTGCACGCGGCGCTGCGGGCCCGCCTCGGCGACCACGTCCATCAGGCCGGCTCCTACGTCGGTCCGGACAAGCTGCGCTTCGACTTCACCCATGGCGGCGGGCTCAGCACCGAGGAGCTCGCCGACGTCGCCGACGAGGTGAACCGCCGGATCCTCGAGAGCCTGCCCGTCCGGGCACTCACCACGACGCTCGACGAGGCTCGAGCGCTCGGGGCGATGGCGCTGTTCAACGAGAAGTACGGGGAGATCGTGCGGATGGTCGAGGTCGGGGACGGTTCGACCTCCCGGGAGCTGTGCGGCGGCACCCACGTACGCAACACCGCCGAGATCGGCCTCTGTCGCATCACCGCTGAGACCTCGAGCGCGGCCAACGTGCGGCGCATCGAGGCGATCACCGGTCCGCAGGCGGTCGCGCTCGTGCGCGCGCGTGACCGCGAGCTCGAGGCCACCGCCCAGGGGTTGCGCGTCCCCGCCGAGCGCGTCGCGGAGTCCGTCGCGGCGCTGCGCGAGCGGGTGCGCGAG
>CAXTTD010000449.1:0-3174 GCA_964246945.1 uncultured Solirubrobacteraceae bacterium
GTTGACCGCCCCGACGAGCTCGAGGATGACGTCGAACGGGCCGTGCTCGCCGAGAACCTCGCGAGCCTGGAGACCGGGGGGCGGCTCGCGGTGATCGGGACCGGGGCGGGCGCGACGGCCGAGATCAACCTCGGCATCCTCATGATGAAGCGGGCGCGCATCCACGGCTCGACGCTCCGCGCCCGGCCGCTCGAGGGCAAGGCGCTCGCCGCCCGCGCGCTCGAACGCTCGGTGCTGCCGGCGCTCGGCACCGGCGAGCTCACGGTGCCGGTCGCGCAGACGTTCCCGCTCGCCCACGCGGCCAACGCCTACGAGCGCTTCGCGGCCGGCGGCAAGCTCGGCAAGATCATCCTCACCATGGAGTGAGGACGGGGGTGGGCGCGGGTCTCGCGCGAACCCCGGGTCAGTAGGGCGGCAGGTCCTCCCACCACTGCCCGACGACGCGGAACGCGCTCCAGAACGCCCGCTTGGCCGTCTCCTCGTCGAGTGAGTCGTCGATGTTCGGCACGTACAGCGCCTCCATCGACGGGGTGAGGCGCTGGAGCTCGCCGGGCGTCGCGGTGAGCTCCCGGGCGAGCGGGATCCCGAGCTCGTTGATCGCCTGCAGGGCGTCCTCGCCCATCACCACCACGAGCTTTGGTGCGACGATCGCGAGCTCCTCGAGCAGCCGCCCGACGCAGCCGGGGTCGGCGAGCTCGGGGTCGATCACCGGGCACTTCACGCACAGCGTCCCGTACACCGCGAGCGGGTCGATCGACAACCGCTTGAGCGACTTCATCAGCGCATTGCCGCCGCGGCCGTAGAAGGCGACGCCCTCCTCGACCTCGGAGGGCAGCGCGGAATGCTTCACCATGAAGATGTCGGCCTGGGGATGACCGGAGCCGAGCACCGGCATCAGCTGGCCCCGCGGGCAGCGCTCGCACTCCGACAGGGTCTGGGCGAACGTGTTCAGCTCGCGGATCGCGCGCTCGAGGTACTTCTCGCGGATCTCGTCGTCGGTGGCGGGCACGCTGCCCTGTTTGGCGTTCGGGCGGGCTTGTCCTTGACGCTGCATCAGGACTTGCGGGGTGGGCGGGACATCGTTGCCCGGCGCACGCGCCGCTCCCGTGAGGCCCGGCGCGCGCCCGGCGGCATCGCTTTGGTCTGCAGGAACTTAAGCGCCTGCACGTAGAGCAGCGAGGCCGGGTTGCGGATGATGTCGGCGTCACGCAGCGACTGCAGGAACTCATCGGGCCCGTCGAACGCGCGCATGCGGATGCGTACCGAGCCAAGACCCTGGGGGACGTGGGCGTCCGAGCCCGCCCCGGCGGGGATCCGGTACTTGGCGGCGAAACGGACTGCCTCCTCGTTGAACTCGGTGATCGCGATCCGCGGATTGAAGATCTCGATCGCGTCGACGTCGTCGATCACGTCGAGCAGGTGCTCGTAATCGGGCACCGAGTGCATTCGGTCGAACGGGTGGGGGACGTACACCAGCCCGCCCTGGCGCTTGATCTCGGCGATCGTCGCCTGCAGCGTCATCCCACGCGGGATCTTCTCTTCCAGAAACAGGCCGATCACCTCGCCCTGCCCGGCGGTCTTCACCTCCTCGCCGACGATCACCTGCACGCCGCTGGCCTTCGCTCGCGCCTCGAGCGCGCCGGAGATCTCGTTGTGGTCGGTCACCGCGATCGCGCCGAGGCCGCGCTGACCGGCTTCGGCGAGCAGCACCTCGACGGGGGTCGCGCAGTCGGAGGAGTGGTCGGTGTGCATGTGCAGGTCGACGTCGATGAGCGGCCGCTCGGTGAGGCGGCGGCGCAGGGCGCCGTGGCCCGGGTCGGTGTGGCGGCGGGCGCACAGCTCGCGGTAGACCGACTCGAGCTCGTCGGCGACGCGCGGCCAACCGAGCTGCGCGCGTTTCGGCCTCCCCGGGCTCGAACAGGTCGCCGCGCTCCCCGTCGGCGAGCACCTCCTCATAGACTGGCAACCGCGAGGCGGCGACCGCCACGCCAGCGCCGAGCGCCCGCAGGAGCGCCGCCGGCGTGGGCCGCAGCCCCTCGGAGCCGAACACCACGACGTCGGCGCCGGCGAGCGCCTCGGCCTCCGGGAGCTCCGCGTTCTCGGCGAAGGTGATCCGTTCGCGCAGCGCCCGCGGCAGCGTGGTCGGCAGGGCGATCGGTTTGGGCCGGGACGACCAGATCGTCGCCTCCCAGGACAGTCCCTCGGGCAGCAGTCGCAGGGCGCGCAGGAACGTGCGCAGGGCCGCGCGCTCCTCGGTGGCGAGCATGAGTAGGCGGGGCGGCCCGTCGTGCGTCGCGTCGCGCGGCGCGCGCGGCGGGAGCTCGGCCCCGGGCGCGATCACCCGGTACTCGCCGGGGAAGAACCCCTGCAGCAGATCGCGGGTCGCGCCGTAGCTCGCGATCCGGGCGTCGAGGCGGCTGAACAGCAGCCGCGACAGCGGCCGCGTGAGCTGGGTGGAGAGGATCCGCTCGGTAGGGGCGTGGAAGGAGCCGACGTTGAGCGCGCGCGAGTGGCGCAGGGCGGCGCTTGAGGCGCTCGGCGCGAACGGCTCGTGGACGTCGACGACGTCGAGTGCGACCGTGGTGAGCGTCGCCTCGATCGTGCGCGCGACGTCCACCGGAAGGGAGGCGGCCCGTCGGCGCGTGGGGGAGAACGGGAGCACCTCGCCGACCCCGAGCACCCGCACCTCGCCCTCGCGCACGACGCTGTCCGGCGCGGCACGGACCAGTCGCCGGCTCTCGCGTACGAGCTCGGCGTCCTGCGACGGGGCGATGACGAGTACCCCGTGCCCGCGGGCGGCGAGCTCCTGCGAGACCCGTTCGACGTATCCGTTGACCTCGCCCTCCACCTCCCAGGCGTAGGGCGTGACCTGGGCGATCGCGAGCGATCCGGGCGCCGCGGTCAGAGCAGGCACGCCGCGGATACTAGGTCGCTCGTTGTCCTCGGGCGTCGGGCGCCCATACAATCGCGCCGGACGTCCCCAACGAGGAGGTCGGGGATGGGATCGAGAGTGGGCAGGCGGGTGACCGGCCGGTGCGCAGCACTCGCCGCCCTGGTCGCGTGTACCGGCGGTGGGATCGGAGCCTCCGGGCTTGCCGCCTCGGCCGCTGCGAAGGCGACGGCGACGCGTGCCCCGTGCACGCGGTCGGCGCTGCAGACGGGACTGTCGCGAGG
>CAXTTD010000450.1:0-2545 GCA_964246945.1 uncultured Solirubrobacteraceae bacterium
GCACCGGAAGCGGCGCCGGACACGGAAGCGGCACCGGCGGGACCGGCGGGGCCTCGCCGGCGGGCTGAACCTGAGTCGCCGTGCCGACGCGCCCGGTACTGGTAGCCTCCCTGGGCGGGCCCCGCGCTCACGCGTGCCCGGACAAAAGGACTCCTGACTCCGTATGCCGAAGGAAGAGAAGGTCGAGCTCGAGGGCGAGGTCGTCGAGGCCTTGCCCAACGCGATGTTCCGCGTGAAGCTCGACAACATGGATCGCACCGTGCTCGGGCACGTCGCCGGCAAGATGCGCCGCTTCCGGATCCGCATCCTGCCCGGGGACCGCGTGCGGGTCGAGCTCTCCCCCTACGACCTCGACCGCGCCCGGATCGTCTACCGCCACCGCTGAGCTCCGCCTCGACGGAGCGCCCCTGGGCACCTCGATGCGTGAGCTCACCCTCATCGACGCGATCGAGCATGCGCTGGCGTCCGACCGGCCGGGATGGCCCTCCGGGGCTCGGGTCGTCCGCTCCCTCGGCGACGACGCGGCGGTCGTGCGGGCCGGGGGCGGCTACGCGGTGACGTCGGTGGACACCCTCGTCGACGGCGTGCACTTCCGCAGCGGCGAGCTCTCCCCGTCGGAGATCGGCCACCGGGCGCTCGCCACCGCCCTGTCAGACCTCGCGGCGATGGGCGCCGATGTGGGGGAGGCGTACCTGGCGCTCGCGCTGCCCGCCGAGACCACCCACGAGGATGCGCTCGCGCTCGCCGCCGGGGCCGTGGCGCTCGCGGATCGTCACGGGGTCACGCTGTGTGGCGGCGACGTCTCGCGCTCGCCGACGCTCACGGTGAGCGTCACCGTCGTCGGCTGGGCGCAGGACCCGGGCGCGCTCGTCGGCCGCGACGGTGCCCAGCCGGGCGACCTCGTCGCGGTGACCGGAGCGCTCGGCGGGTCGGGCGCGGGCCTCGCCCTGCTCGAGGAACGGACCCACGCCGCCGCCCTCGGGCTCTCCGCCGCGACGGCGAGCTCGCTGCACGAGCGCTACGCCCGTCCGGAGCCGCGGCTGGCGGCAGGGCGAACGCTCGCCGGACTCGGCGCACGGGCGCTCATCGACCTCTCCGACGGCCTCGCCACCGACGCCCGGCACCTCGCCCGCCGCAGTGGGGTGGTGATCGAGCTGGCCGCCGCGCGGTTGCCGCTTCAGTCCGGCGTGGTGGAGGTCGCCCGGGCGCTCGGCGAGGATCCGGGCCAGTTCGCGGCGAGCGCCGGCGAGGACTACGAGCTGTGCGCGTGCCTGCCGGCGGCCGCGCGGGCGGCGGCCGACGCGGCGTTCGCGGCACCCGAGCTGCCCGCGCTGCACTGGATCGGCGAGGTCCACGGCAAGACCGGATCGCCCGAGGTGCGCTTCGGCGACCTCACCGGCCCGGTGTCGGGCTTCGAGCACCGCTGAGTCTCGGAGCGCCGCGGGGCGGACCCGCCCGGGCCGCGGCGCGCCGGCGCGGGGCTACTCGCCGCGGTCGCCGGAGCGCGGGGCGGCGCCGCGCAGATGATCGGAGCCGAGCAGCCGGCGGAGGATGGCGTCGGCGACCGCCTGGGTGTCGACTCGATACTCGCCGCGGCCCACCTGTTGCTGTATTTCGTTGGTTCGCATCTCGCGGGCGTTCCCTTCCGCTATCGGTGTCTGACCCAGCAATCTGGTGTCTGTCTCGGCGCTCTCGCGGACCCCCTCGACGGACTCCCCGAGACGCGGACGGGTGTCCGATGAAGCCCGGAATCCGGTTGGACGGCTCACCGTTTGCCGGTGGAGGTGGAGGCCGTGAGGGCCGGGCCCTTTGGCACCTCGGACGCGAGCCGGGCGAACACGATGTAGCGCTGAGCGGCGCTGTAGATCGGGTTGCAGGCGGAGAGCACGAGCCGGTCGTAGCCGACGTCGTTCACCACCGAGACGTCGGTGGGCTGGACGATCTGGTGGCGCTGCACGCGGTAGGTGAACACCCCGTAGGGCATGGTGACGATGATCCGGTCCCCCGGCCGCAGATTGTTGATGAAGCGAAACGGCGCGAGGTAGGTGGTGCGGTGACCGGCGATCCCCACCGTCTCGTTCATGCCGGGCAGCGCCGTCGCCGGGTAGTGGCCGGGGCCCGCCTCGAGGTCGCCGGTGTCGGTGCCCTGGATGACGTTGTAGGTGTGCCCGATCCGCGGGATGTCGATCTGGCCGATGGCATCCCCGTTCTTCACGCGGGCGAGGTCGGCGCGGGCGAGGTAGGCGATCCGGGCGCGAGTGGAGGAGAGGCTGTGGACGGTCACGCTCTGGCGGCGCGAGAGCGGCGCGCTGTGGTAGCTGAGATAGCGGGTGCTCGCGTCCGAGGAGCGGATGAGGCCGATCGCCGCGGTCACCGGCTCCTGCCAGACGAGCGTGATCGCGCCGTCGAGCAGCAGCAGCAGGCCGGCGAGGATGAGCACGGAGGAGAGGTCACGCAGCAGGCGGCGCACGGTCATGGGGCAGATGTTGCCACGCCGGACCCGGGCGCCGGCGGCGGACTCCGTGGGCGAGCGGCTGGGTCGGCG
>CAXTTD010000450.1:2555-2901 GCA_964246945.1 uncultured Solirubrobacteraceae bacterium
CCGCCGCGCGAGCCGGGGCCGGCGTAGCCGATGGGGCCGCGGACGCTCACCGGGGGCGCCGCCGGCTGGCTCGCCCCGGCACGCAGGACGACGAGTCCGACGGCGCTCACCAGGCAGCCGACCGCGACCGACCACTCGATCGCCGCCACCCACGAGGCCCCGTGGCCGGCGAGCAGCAGCACCGCCTCCCAGGCGAGGCCGGGGAGCGCGAAGCCGAGCGAGTGGGCGTAGAAGAACACGAGCCCCGCGGTCGGCACGGCGCCGAGCAGCAGCAGGATCACCCGCGCGGGGGCGGGCAGCGGCAGATCGGAGTCGAGCGCCCACAGCCACAGGTGCAGCGCGGGCA
>CAXTTD010000450.1:2932-3172 GCA_964246945.1 uncultured Solirubrobacteraceae bacterium
GCTCGATCCACACCAGCAGCGCGACCAGGCAGATGAGCAGCAGCGTCGCAGCGGCAGTGCCCGCCCACGCCCCGGCGCCCGGCGCCGATCGTGGATCCCGGCGCCCGCCGGCCCGGACCGGAGGCGCGGCCGGCGCCGCGTCCTCCCCATCACCTCTGGCGAGCAGCCCGACGAACCGGGGGCGGGCGGCCACGCCGCAGGCCAGGCCGGCGAGCACCGCGACGGCGAGCACCGCGATCG
>CAXTTD010000451.1:0-3164 GCA_964246945.1 uncultured Solirubrobacteraceae bacterium
GCGCGGCCGCAGCCGGGCTCGGGCCGCGCGCTCGACGTCGAGCGCGCGATCGAGGTTGTCCTGGGTGCGGGCGAGCTTCAGCTGGGCGCGCCGGCGGCGTTTGCGGTGCTTGCCGAGACCGGCCGCCTCCTCGATCAGCATCCGCCGTTCCCGGGGCTTGGAGGTGACCAGCGACTCCACCCGGCCCTGGGAGATCACCGAGTGCATCTCCTTGCCGAGCCCGGTGTCCGAGAGCAGCTCGATCACGTCGATCAGCCGGCAGCGAGCCCCGGCGAGCCGGTACTCCCCCTCGCCGTTACGGTCCAGGCGCCGGTAGATGGAGATCTCGGGAACTCCGAGACCGAGCGTGCCGTCGGAGTCATCAAGGACGAGCTCGACCTCGGCGCTCGTGGCCGCCCGGCGCCCCCGGGCGCCCGCCCACCAGAAGCACTGGCAACCCAGGCCCCGCCCCCCCCCCCGCCCCCGCCCGCCGGCGGCGCGGGGGCCCCCCCGGCGGCCCGGCGCGCCGCCGAAGATGACGTCCTGCATCGACTGGCCGCGCACCGCCACCGGCGACTGCTCGCCGAGCGCCCACAGGACGGCATCGGTGATGTTGGACTTGCCCGATCCGTTGGGACCGACGATGACGCTCGTCCCGGGGCCGAACTCGAGGCGGGTGCGGTCCGGGAACGACTTGAATCCCTTGACGCTGATCGACTTCAGGTACATGCGAACCGCCTCACCCCGGCTCGCCGGAGGGCTCGAGCGCGTCGAGCGCGCGGCGGGCGGCCTCCTGCTCGGCGTCCTTCTTGGAGCGCCCGGCCCCGCGCGAGATCTCCTGCCCGGCGACCTCGGCGTGGACGGTGAACGTCCGGTCGTGTGGGGGTCCCTGCTCGCGGATCACCCCGTAGCTCACGATCTGCCCCTGCTGGGCGAGCCGCTCCTGCAGCGCGGACTTGAAGTCGACCGGATGCTCGAGCGCCTCCCCGATCTCCGGGGTGAACGCGTCCACGACCGCGGCGGCGGTCGTCTCGTAGCCGAAGCGCAGGTAGACGGCGCCGATCACGGCCTCGATCACCGACGCGAGCACCCGCTCGGTGGACAGCAGCGACTCGACCCCCGCGGCGGCCTCCGGCGGGGCCGCGGCGCGCAGGCGGCCGGGCACCCCGAGCCGCTCGGCCACCACCCGGCAGGAGCGTCCGGAGACCGCCTGAGCGCGGACCTTGGTGAGCTGGCCGGCTCCGTAGCGGTCGGCGTCCAGGCGGGGGAACAGGTGGGTGGTCACCGACAGGCCGAGCACGCTGTCCCCGAGGAAGGCGAGGCGCTCGTAGCTCTCCGAACGCCGGCTGGCCCACGAGGAGTGACGGAACACCGGTGCGGTCTGCTCGGCGTCGAGCTGCTCGAGCAGCCCGCGCAGGGCGGCGGCCGAGCCCGGCTCCGGGGTCTCGGTCAGCTCCGACACGGGGTCGTGGGCGCTCACTCAGGGTCGGCGGCCGGGGTCGAGGTCGGGGACATCGCGCCGCTCGCGAGCACGAAGTCCACCGCGGCGCCGACGGTGAGGATGCCCGCGGCCTGCTCGTCGGAGATCGCCACCCCGTAGGAGTCCTCGAGCTCCTGCACGAGCGTGTAGAGGTCGAGCGAATCGGCCTGGAGGTCCTCCTTGAACCGCGTCGCCTCGGTGACGGTGCCCGGATCGAGCTCGAGCTCGTCGGCAAGGTGGTCGCGGATGAGGGTGAAGACGTCCTCTCGGGTCATCGCCGCCACACCGTAGACATTGACTCGGACGGGCCGCCGGGGGTGTCCGGGCTACTCGCCGGCATCGTCGTTCTCCGCGTGTCTGGCCGCGGGGGATCGCAAGGCGCCGGCGGCGGCGAGCGCCGCGCGCGTCGCGCTCACCACATCCTCCTCCACGCCGCGAGCGGCGACCTCGATCGCGCGCTGAAAGCCCGTGCGGGTGAACCGGCCGTGGGCGACCACCCCGAGCCGGCGCAGTCCCAGCAGATAGGCGCCGCCCGGCGCCTCGGGGTCGATTCCCGCGCGCAGGTTGCGCATCGCAGGCTCCATCAGCCAGGCGCCGAAGCGGGAGCGGGGCGAGCTCATCGAGGCGTCGTGAACGCCGCGCAGCGTTCGTCCGGAGACGCCCTCGATCACCTTGAGCGTCACGTTGCCGGTGAAGCCGTCCATCACCACCACGTCGGCGACCCCGTCAGTGATGTGGGTGCCCTCGATGTTGCCAACGAAGTTGAGGCCCGTGCCGCCCGCGCCGAGCAGCCGCTCATGGACCTCGATCAGCTCCGGGGTGCCCTTCACCGCTTCCTCGCCGTTGGAGAGCAGCGCGACCCGGGGGCGCTCGCGGCCGAGCACCGCGTGGGAGAACGCCGATCCCATGTGGGCGAACTGCACGAGATGCTCGGGGCGGCAGTTCACGTTGGCGCCCACGTCGAGCAGCAGCACCGGCGGGCCGGCGAGCATCGGCAGCGGCAGCGCGAGCGCGGGACGGTAGATCCCGCGGTCACGGCGAACGTTGAACAGGCCGGCGGCGAGGGCGGTCCCGGTCGAGCCGCCGGAGACGAGCGCCTCCGCGCGGCCCTCGGCGACGGCCCGCGCGGCCTGCACGATCGAGGCCTCGGGCGTGGAGCGCACCGCGTCCGCGGGGGACTTCGCCTTGGCGATCGAGACCGGAGCGTCGATCACCTCGACGCCGTCACCCACCGGCCCGATCTCGGCCGCCGGGCCGCACCGCAGCACGCCGACGCCGCGGGGCGCCGCCGGGGTGGCGCCCGCGGCGACCTCAGCCGGGCCGAGATCGGCCCCGCCCGCGTCGACGGCCACGGTGACCATGCGACGAGGGGGTGCTAGACCGACTGGGAGCCGGACTCGGCGAGGATCTCGCGCCCTTTGTAGTAACCGCACTCGGGGCACACCCGGTGCGGGCGACGGGGGCTGTGACACTGCGGGCACTCGTTGTAGGTCGGCGCGCTGAGCTTGTGCTGCGCGCGACGCTGGGCGGTGCGGGCGTGGGACTGCTTCTGCTTGGGGACGGCCATCGGTGCCCGCAGGCTAGCAGGGCTCGACCCTCCGTCCGAGGCCCGCGCGAGCCCCCGAGACCGGGCGCCTTCGGCGAGAATCAACGCGATGGCCGACGACCCGCGGGTCGAGGGCCTCCTGCTGCTGCACGACCTGCA
>CAXTTD010000452.1:0-3136 GCA_964246945.1 uncultured Solirubrobacteraceae bacterium
CGCCCCCAGTCCGTGCGGGTGGCCACCTACAGGGACCTCGGCTCCTTCCAGCTGCTGCTCTCGCTCCAGGACGAGGAGGCCCTGCGCCTGTTCTGCGACTCGATCCTCGGGCCCATCGAGGCCGGAGACGGTCACTACGGCGGCGAGCTGATGCGGTCGCTGGAGGCGTTCATCGAGGAGAACGGCCAGTGGGAGCGCGCCGCCCGGCGGCTGTACTGCCACCGGCACACCCTGCGTTATCGGATCCGGCGCGTGGAGGAGCTGACAGGGCGCAGCCTGTCCAGCGCGCGTGACCGGATCGAATTCTGGCTGGCCCTGCGCGGCCGGGAGATCATCACATGAAGATTGGCGTTCCCACCGAGATCAAGCAGGACGAGTACCGGGTCGCGCTCACCCCGGCCGGCACCCGCGAGCTCGTCGACGCCGGCCACGAGGTGTTCGTGCAGAAGGGCGCCGGCGAGGGCTCGGCGATCATCGACGACGCCTACGTCGCCCAGGGCGCGACGATCCTCCCCGACGCCGACGCGGTGTTCGCCGAGGCCCAGATGATCGTCAAGGTCAAGGAGCCCCAGGCGGTTGAGGTGGCGCGCCTTGAGCCTCGGCACACGCTGTTCACCTATCTGCACCTCGCCGCCGACCCCGAGCTCACCCACGGCCTCGCGAAGTCCGGGGCGACGTGCATCGCCTACGAGACCGTCGAGGACGGCAAGGGCCGGCTGCCGCTGCTCGCGCCGATGTCCGAGGTGGCGGGCAAGATCGCCACCCAGGCGGGCGCGTTCATGCTCGAGAAGCCGCTCGGCGGGCGCGGCATCCTGCTCGGCGGCGTGCCCGGCGTGGCCGCGGCCAACGTGATGGTGATCGGCGGCGGCGTGGTCGGCATGAACGCCGCCTTCATCGCCCTCGGCATGGAGGCGAGCGTGTCGGTCTACGACCGCAACCTCGACCGCCTGCGCGAGCTCGACATCGCGTTCAACGGTCGCGCCGACACCCTGTTCGCGACCACGCTGTCGATCGAGGAGCAGCTGCCCGAGGTCGACCTGGTGATCGGCGCGGTGCTCGTCCACGGGGCCAAGGCCCCGCACGTCATCACCCGCGACCAGCTCGCGCTGATGAAGCGCCAGGCGGTGCTCGTCGACGTCTCCATCGACCAGGGCGGCTGCTTCGAGACGAGTCGGGCGACCACCCACACCGACCCCACCTACGAGGTCGACGGCATCACCCACTACTGCGTGGCCAACATGCCGGGCGCGGTGCCGATCACCTCCACCTACGCGCTCACTAACGCGACGATGCCCTACGTGGTGGCGCTCGCGAGCGCGGGGGTCCACAAGGCGGTCGTCGAGAACCCGGGCCTGAAGCTCGGGGTCAATGTCGCCGCCGGCGAGGTCACCTACGCGCCGGTCGCCGAGGCCGTCGGCATGGCGAGCGTCGCCGTCGACGAGGCGCTCTCGGCGGTCCCCGCCTGATCGACCCGCGTTCCCGGGCGATCCCGTGCAGGGCGTGGCGATGTGCACGGGATCGCTCTCCGAAGCGACACAGTTTCCCCACCGCGGGCCACCGATTGAAATCTGCGTTTCCGGTGCGCCGAGCGGGGGTGGTAGGCCTCGGGTTCGATGGCCCATGTCTCTCGTCCTGCGGGTCGGCTCCTTGCCGCTCTCGCCTGTGTCCTCGGCCTGATCGTCCTCGCGCCCGGCGTCGCCGCTGCCGACGCGCTCTTCAGCGAGCCGTTCACCGGTGCGAGCGCCACCGAGCCCGGCCTCAGCGTCGGCGCGTCGGTTCCGGCCTCGACCCGCTTCCGGCAGGTGTGCCTCACCGCCTCGACGGCCACCACCGGGACGCCGATCCCCGGGTGCACCGCCGGTCAGCCGGCGATCCCCGCCGGCGGAGATCCGGTCGGCTCCGGCGCGCTGCGCTTCACCGACAACGAGGGCAACCTGGCGGGCTTCCTGCTCAGCAACGACCCGCTGCCGCTGCCCGCCGGCCTGGACGTGAGCTTCGACTACTACTCGTATGACAAGACGAGTGGCTCGCCCGCCGACGGCCTCTCGTTCTTCCTGGTCAACGGCGCGACCACGCTGACCGCGCCGGGCGCCGTGGGCGGCAGCCTCGGCTACGCCCAGAACACGACCACCCCGGGGGTGGCCGGGGGGTACCTCGGGGTCGGCCTCGACGAGTACGGCAACTACACCAATCCGCGGCTCACTTCGAGATCGTCGTGGTCCCGTCGGGCGCGGGGCCGCTGTCGCTCACGGCCACGGTGACCGCAGACCTGCCCGACGTTCATCCCGACGACAACTCCGCAACCGCGCAGACCACGGTGACCGGGCCGACGAGCCCGACCCTGGTCGACCTCTCGGTGAAGGAGACGGCAGCGGCGAGTGCGACTCGCGGTGAGCCGACGACGCTCACGACGACCGTCACCAACCGCAGCAGCACGACCGCGACCGGCGTCGTGGTCGTCGTCCCGCTACCGCCCGGCGCCGTCCCCGTCAGCACCCCCGCGGGCTGCACGCGCCACGGAACGGTCGTGATCTGCACGATTGGGACCCTGCGCGGGCACCGCACCGCACGGTTGAGGCTTCGCGTCGCCCTGGGCGGGACCGGCACGCAGGGCGCGACGGCCACCGTCCGCGGCGCCCAGCCCGATTCGCGCTCGTCCAACAACCGCTCCCGCGTCACGCTTCACGTCACCGCCCCCAAGCCCACACCAAAGCCCGAGCCCAAGCTCTCGCTCCGGGACGCGTTCACGCCGCGCTCGGTGCTCGGTGGCGGTCAGGCGACGCTCGCGCTCACCGTGCGGACGAGAAACCGGAGCACCGCCCGTCACGTCACCGTGTGCGACACGCTGCCGCCCGGGTTGACCGTCGTCTCGGCGCCCGGCGCGAGCGTGCGCGGCCGCCGCGTCTGCTTCACGCTGTCGCGGGTCGCCGGCCGAGCACGCCGGCTTACGGTGCGCGTATCGGCGGCGCTGGTCTCCCGTACGGCCGTCCTGCGCGATCACGCCACCACACGCGGCGGCTCGGCCCCCGCGGCACGGGCCTCGGGCCGGCTCGTCGTGGTGCCGCCGCCGGCCCCGAAGTTCACCGGCTGACCCGTGGACCACGCCCGGCTCCCGGGCCGCACCGCGGCGCTCGCC
>CAXTTD010000453.1:0-1832 GCA_964246945.1 uncultured Solirubrobacteraceae bacterium
CCAGACCGGCGGGGGGGGGCGCGCAGCGCGGCGGAGCGGGCGCCGGGGGGCGGACCGGAGTCCGACGCGGCGCGCGCACCGGACGGCGCTCGCGGCCGGGCCGGAGGTCGCCGAGCCGCCCGGGCTCGCGCAGACGCACTGCGGCGGGTACCGCGTCGGGGAGCGGGATGCCGCCACGGGGCGGGGTCGGCTGCGACGGCGGAGTCCGCGGCGGACGGCCCCAGCCGTCCTCGCCCTCGTCGAGCGGGTCGCTGTTGCCCGGATCTTCGCGCAGCGCGGGCAGCAGGAGCACGGAGACGCAGATGAATCCGATCAGGTGGATTCCGGCGATCCACAATACGAGCTGAACCCCTTCGGACATGACTGAAGGTTAGCGCTCGATGAGGATTCCGGCCACCCCCAAGCGACGCTTTTCGCCGGACTCGACGAGGGGCCGCTACCATCACACGCCGCCATGCCGACCCATGACTCGACCGAGCTGACCGTCGCCTCCCGTACCCCCGCGGGCTCGCGCGCGACGCGCCGCCTGCGTCGGACCGGCGAGGTTCCCGGGATCGTCTACGGCGGCGAGCAGACCCCGGTCCCGTTTCAGATCAACGAGCGCACGCTGCGCCGCACGCTGCTGGATGCCGGCGCGGTGCTCGAGCTGCGGGTCGACGACGCCGCCGGCGGCCCGGTGGTCGTCAAGGAGCTGCACCGCCATCCGGTCACCGGCGTGACGCTCCACCTCGACCTGTTGCGCGTCCGGATGGATGTCGCGATCCAGTCGACCACGGTGCTCGAGCTCACCGGCGCCGATGCGGCGCCCGGCATCGTCGAGGGCGGCATCCTCGAGCACGCGGTGCGCGAGCTCACCATCGAGGCGCTTCCCGGGGAGATCCCCGAGTCGATCGAGTACGACGTCTCCGCGATGCAGATCGGCGACACGCTCACCGTCGCACAGCTGAGCGCGCCGTCCGGGGTCACCCTGCTGGACGACCCCGAGACCGTCGTCGCCAGTCTCACCCCGCCGCGCCTGCAGGCGGAGACCGAGGACGCGATCGAACAGGCGACCGCGGTCGTCGGTGAGGCCGAGGCCGAGGACGCGACCGGCGACGACGCCGAGTCCGCGGCGGATACCGACGCCGAGTAGTCCGGCCGCCGGATGAGTCCGGTCGCCGACTGGCTGATCGTCGGTCTCGGCAACCCCGGCACCGAGTACGCGCGCACCCGGCACAACGTCGGCTTCATGGTCGCCGACGCGCTGATCGCGCGCTGGGGGCTCGGGAAGCCCAAGCCGAAGTACCGCGGCCGCTACGTCGAGGGCCGGGTCGGGACCCCCGGGGTCGACATGCAGCGCGTCGCGGTCCTCGAGCCCCAGACGTACATGAACGACGCCGGCCAGTCGGTCGGGCCGGCGCGCGGGGTTCTCGGTACCCCACTCGACCACGTGCTCGTCGTCCACGACGAGATCGACATCCCGTTCGGGGAGATCCGGGTGCGCCTCGGCGGCGGGCTCGCCGGCCACAACGGCCTGAAGTCGATCCGCACCGGCCTCGGCTCGACCGAGTTCGGGCGCGTGCGGGTCGGGGTCGACCGCCCCCCGACGACGGATCCCGACCGCGTCGCCGCCTACGTGCTCGGCCGCTTCGCCGAGCCGCGGCAGGAGGTGGAGGACCTGGTCGGCCGGGCCGCCGACGCGGTGGAGCGGGTAATCCGCGACGGATACGCATCGACGTCACAAGTAAACTTATAAGTTTACTTGCACCGGGCGTCCGGGCTCCGGGTCAGGCGAGCGTGGGGGGGGGCAAAACGCGGGCGCGCCGCCGGGGGGTTGGACCCACCACCCCAAC
>CAXTTD010000453.1:1842-3136 GCA_964246945.1 uncultured Solirubrobacteraceae bacterium
AACTTATACGTTTACTTGCACGGGGCGGCGGGGCTCCGGGGCAGGCGCGCGGGCGGGGCAAAAGCCGGGCGCTCAGCGCCGGTTATGGGCCCCGCTGAACCGGATTCCCACCGAGTCCGTTCCTAGACTCGGAGGCGGCCTCTCTCGATGCTGCGTCCCCTGCTCGCCCACGCCGACGACGATCCGCAGACCGCCGCGCTCGCGCGCGACGGCGGCGACGCGTTCGTCTCCCAGGCGCTGCGCCCGTATCTCACCGCGGCGCTGCTCGAGCGCGATCCGCAGCGCCCGGCGGTGGTGGTCGCCGGTGACGATCGGGCCGCCCGGGAGCTCGCCTCCGGGCTCAGCACGTGGCTGAGTCCGCGCCCGGTCCGCTATTACCCGAGCCGTGGGGTCGCCTACGAGTCGCACCTCGCCCCGCCCCCGCACCTGGTCGGCCTGCGGATCGCCGCCCTCGATGCGCTGCTCGAGCCGCCCGCCGGCGACGCGACCGACACCGGCGCCCCGGTGATCGTCGTCTCCGCGGTCGCCCTCTCCGAGAAGGTCCCCGAGCGCGCCCTGCGCCCCCACGGCTTCATCCTCCGAACCGGCGACCTGGTCGACCTCGACGAGCTGGCGCTCGACCTGGTGGCCGCCGGCTACGAACGCGTGGACCAGGTCGAGGACCGTGGCCAGTTCGCGATCCGCGGGGGTCTGCTCGACCTGTTCGGGGCCACCGAGGATCGCGCGGTGCGGGTCGATCTGTTCGGCGACGAGATCGAGTCCCTGCGCTGGTTCTCGACCTTCACCCAGCGCTCGCTGGGGGACGCCGAGTGCGTCGAGGTCGCGCCCGCCGCCGAGCTCGCCCCCGAGCACCGGGAGCTCGCCGAGATCGCGGCGCTCGAGGAACCCGGCGAGCGCCCGGACATCGCGGAGCTGTTGCCCGTCGACCGCTTCCATCCGCTGCTCGAGCTGATCGGCGGGCAGGCATCGGTGTTGATCGCGGGCGCCGAGGAGCTCGCCCCCGCCCTGGCCGACCACTGGCAGGACGTCTCCGCGGCGCTCGCCGACGCCGACGCCGCCCACCTGTACGTCGACCCCGACGCGGTGCTCGCCGAGCTCGATCAGCGCGTGGCCATTCGGCTCTCCAGCATCGAGCAGGACCAACCCTTCGCGTTCCGCGCCCAGACCGCCGACATCGCCGCCCGCGGCCTCAAGCAGGCCGAGCCGGAGCTCGAGACACTCACCCGTTCGGGTTACCGGACGGTGCTGACGTTCGCTCAGCGGGGGATAGGTGAGCGCTGCGCCTACAACATCG
>CAXTTD010000454.1:0-3128 GCA_964246945.1 uncultured Solirubrobacteraceae bacterium
GGCGCCGGGATGGGGGCCCGGGACTTTGCCTGGTCGACCCTCATCCTCGAGATGCTCGACAGCGCCCCAGGGGGCAGCCCGGCCGCCGGCGCGAACTAGAATCGAAGTCATGGATGACACCGCACACAGCATGGAAATGACCGACGAGCAGTGGAAGGCGAAGCTCACGCCCGAGCAGTACGAGGTGCTGCGCCAGCACGCCACCGAGCGGCCCTTCACCGGCGAATACGTCGAGGAGAAGGCCGACGGCACCTACCGCTGCGCCGGTTGCGGCGCCGAGCTGTTCGCCTCGGACACGAAGTTCGACTCCGGCACCGGCTGGCCGAGCTTCTACGAGCCCAAGAACGCCGAGAACGTCGAGCTGCACACCGACCAGAGCTACGGCATGACGCGCACCGAGGTTCGCTGCAAGCGCTGCGGTGGCCACCTCGGCCACGTGTTCGACGACGGTCCGCGGCCCACCGGGCAGCGGTTCTGCATCAACTCCTGCGCGCTGGACCTCGACGCGGCCTAGCCCTCCCGTTCGCTGAGCACGGGCGAGCGGGCGCCGCACGGCACTCAGGCCGGCGGGCTCTCCTCCGCGGGCCGCCGGCGCCGGCGCACCCACCACACGGCGAGCGCGATCACGACAAGGATTCCGACCGCGATGAGCGCGTAGCTGCCGACCTTGGTGATCACGTCGGCGGCGCTGTGCCCGCCGTAGTAGCCCACGAGCCCGAAGGTGAGCCCCCAGGTGATCGCGCCCGCGGCGTTGTAGGCGAGGAACTTGAAGTACGGCATCTCGTCGATGCCGGCGAGCCACGCGGCCGCTGAGCGCACGCCGGTGACCCAGCGGGCGAAGAACACCGTCTTGTCACCGTGCTTCTGGAAGAACCGCTCGCCGGCGTTCACGGCACGGACCCGCTCCTTCTGCAGCGGTCCGCGGGCGGTGAGCACCTCGCGGCCGAGCCGGCGACCGAGCTCGTAGCCGATCGAGTCCCCGACGATCGCCGAGGCGATCCCGATCACCAGCACGAGCCAGATCTGGAGCTTGCCCTGGCTCGCGAGCACCGCGGCGGTGAGCAGCGCCGCCTCCCCGGGCGAGGGCACGCCGAAGGACTCAAGGCCGATGATCGCGGGCAGCGCGTAGCCGAGGCTGCCCGAGGCGGAGATGAGCGCGCCGAGGACGAGCACTGCGCGGCATGCTGGCAGTTCTCAGGCCAAGGCGACGGGATCGCCCTCGGTGGCCACCGCCGCAGGCAGCGCGAGGGTGAAGCGGGCACCCGGCTGAAGCGGCTCCGGCGCGTCGAGAACGAGGTTACCGCCCATCCGCTGGGCAAGCTCGCGACCGATCGCCAGGCCGAGCCCGAAGCCGGCCTGACCGGCGGTATCGCGACCGCGCCGGAAGCGCTCGAAGATTGCCTCGCGCTCCTCCGGGCGCACGCCCGGCCCCTCGTCGCACACGCTGAGACGGATGTTCTCCCCGCGCGTCAGGGCGACGGCCACCTGGCCGCCCCGCGGGCTCGCCCGGACCGCGTTGTCAAGCAGGATCCGCAGGATCCGAGCGATCGACCCGGGGTCTCCGAGCGCCCACACCGGATCGCCGTCCCACCCCTCGGTCACCGCGCGCAATGCGCGCTCGCGAGTGCCGAGCTCGAACTCGGCGAGCACCGCCCGGGTGAGCTCCCCGAGCTCGACCGGCTCGGAGCGCAACTCCACCTGGGCGTCGATACGCGAGAGGTCGAGCAGGTCGGCGGCAAGCCGGCCCAGGCGCCGGGACTGGGCCTGCGCGCGGTCGAGCAGCGCCCGGGCGTCCGCCAGGTCGGGGACGTCATCGCCGAGATCCTCGCCGAGCAGCTCGAGCATCCCGTCCAGGGAGGCGAGCGGGGTGCGCAACTCGTGGGAGGCGGTGGCCACGAACGCCCGGCGCGCCTCCTCCTGGCGGCGCAGGCGGCGCTGCATGGACGCAAGCGCACGGGCGAGATCGCCGACCTCGTCGTTGGCCACGTCGACGGGCACGAGCGCCATCTCGCTGTCCTCGGCCTCGAGCGCGACCTCGCGCAGCCGCCGCAGCCGGCGCACCAGCCGAGCGGAGAGGGGGATGCCGAGCAGCAGCGTGAGGACGAGGCCGGCGAGCGCGGCGTCGAGGAACGCGTGGCGGACGACACGCGCGACCGCGGGAATCTCCGCGATCGACTTGCGCACCGCGAGCACGTAGTCGACGCGCTCGCGCTGCCGGCCGACGGGGCAGGTCTTGGTGAACGGGATCACCCGGCGGGCGTACTCGGTGCGGCCGATCGTGGCGACGCTCGAGTGGGGCCTGCCGGTGCGGAGGGCGGCCGCCGCGTCGCTGAAGTGATCCGCGACGAGGCCTGAATCCGAACCGCCGGTGCTGGAACCGAGCAGTGGGGTCCCCGGGTCGCCGAGCAGGATCGCCACCCCGCCGATCCGGTTGCCCAACGCGAGCTGGGCGCGGCGCAGCTCGGCCTGGTGCTGCGCAGTGACTCGAGAAGCTGTTTGCGCGGCGCTTCGAGCGGCCTTGTTGTTGCGCGCCTGCCCGTGCAGGTCGTAGACGAGCGTGCAGAGCGGCAGCCCGCGGAACGCGCGCGTCGGGTGCTTGCCGAGCTCGTCGCGCAGCGTGGTCTGCTCGGCCCTGCGCAGGCTGTGCTTGAGCGGCCCGAGCAGCGCGACCGCAGCGACCGCGAGCGTCGCCACCGCGGTGAGCAGCACGACGGCCGTGATCCGCCCCCGCAGGCCGAGCGCGCTGCGCGCCCGGCTCATCAGTGGCCCCGGAGGCGGTACCCCGCGCCGCGGACGGTGAGGATGTGGCGCGGCTTCTCGGGCTCGGGCTCGAGCTTCTCCCGCAGGTGACGGATGTGGACGTCAATCGCCCGGGGATCGCGATACGCGCTGTCACCCCAGATCGCCCGCAGGAGCTCCTGCCGGTTGAGCAGCCGCCCCGGATCCGCCATCAGCGCGTCGAGCAGCTCGAACTCCGAGAAGGTGAGCTTCACCGGCGCGCCCTCGATGGACACCTCGCGCTGGGCGCGGTCCAGCGAGATCGGTCCCACCACGAGCACCTCGTCGCCCATCGCCCGCGTGCCGGCGCGGCGGAGCACCGCGCGGATGCGGCTGCGCAGCTCGGCGAG
>CAXTTD010000455.1:0-3124 GCA_964246945.1 uncultured Solirubrobacteraceae bacterium
TCTCGTGCAGCAGGCCCTTCGCGCGCGGCTGCAGCCTCTTCGGCAGCGTGTCGAGGACGTTGGCTGTCTTATGAACCCAACAGCGCTGCTCCTTGGCTCCGGGGAACACGGTGCGCAGCGCCGCCCACGCGCCCAGCGCACCGTCACCGGTCATCAGCGCGGGCTCGTTCAGCCCGCGGTCACGCAAATCACGCAGCACCGAGCTCCAGGACTCCTCGCTCTCGCGGTATCCGTCCTCGACCGCGAGCAGCTCCTTGCAGCCGTTCTCACGAACGCCGATCACCACCAGCAGGCACACCTTCGGGTCCTCCCCCAGCCGGACCGCGACGTTGACACCGTCCACGAACAGGTAGGCGTAGCGGGCAAACCGCAGCTCCCGAGCACCGAACGCGGCGTGCTCGGCCTGCCACGCCTCGGTCAGCCGCTGGATCGAACTTGATGAGAGCCCCGAGGCGTCCTCCCCGAGCAGGTCTCTGAGCGCGGGCGCGAAGTCCCCGGTCCAGAGACCATGCAGATACAAGATCGGCAGCACCTCGGTGACCTTCGGCGACCGGCGAGCATACGCGGGCAGGATCCGCGAGCTGAACCGCCGCCGCTCACCCTGCTCATCCACGCGCTTGTCATTGATCCGCGGCGCCTGGACCGGCACGGTGCCCGACCCGACCGTCACGCGGCGCTCTCGGGCGCGGCCGTTGCGGACGACCAACCGCTTGACGTCCTCATCGACCTCACCTGCGAACGCGCCGACGTACTGCTCGACCTCGGCCTCAAGCGCCGCCGCGATCATCCGACGCCCGCCCTCCCGCGCGAGATCATCCAGCGTGACTCGACCCTCGATCTCCTCCCCGACGGGGAGCCTGCGAACATCCTCCATGACGAACTGTATGCAATAGGTCGGTTGGAGTTCGATCGCTCGGTTTGGCCCCCGCGGGGGAGGAAGCGGTCGTGAGGTGTCCTAACAGAAGGGCGTATGGCCGAGCGGCGGGCGAGAGGCGAGCAGTTCGCGGGTCGGGTCAACCGGGCGGCCGAGTTGTTGGCGTTGGGATCGCCGCCGGCGGCGGTGCGTGGGGTGCTGGAGTTGGAGTATTCGCTGTCGGCGCGGCAGGCGCTTCGCTACGTGCGGGTGGCGCAAGCTGCGCCTGGCGGGGTGGCGGTGCCCGAGGCGACCGCGACGTTCACGGTGCGGCTGCCGGTGTCGGTGATCGCTGCGGCTCGTGCTGGCGCGTCTGCTCGTGGGCAGGGGCTTGGGTCGTTGACCGCAGCGGCACTGCGCGGCCATCTTGTGGACGAGGACTGCTTGCCAGGTGGCACTGCGCGTTGAGGTCCGGTATGTCGGTGACAGGCTCGCCGACGCGCGGCTGGCTGAGGCCTATGGGTTCTGCGTTGCTGAACGTCGCCCCCGCGCGGCGCCGCGGAGCGAGGAGGTAGCTGGTGGGAGACGATTCGACACCGAGCCAGGTGAGGGTCGCGGCGATCTATGCGCGCGTGTCGACCGACCACCAGCGCGCTCAGGGCACGATCCAGACCCAGGTCGCAGAGCTGCGTGAGCTGGCCAGGGCTCGCGGGCTGACGGTCGGCCCGGAGTTGCTGTTCTGCGATGACGGGGTCTCGGGAGCGACGCTGATACGCCCGGCGCTTGAGCGACTGCGCGACGGCGTCGCGGAGGGATCGTTTGCGGTGCTGCTGTGCCACTCACCTGATCGCCTGGCGCGTCGCTACGCCTACCAGGTGCTGCTGCTCGACGAACTGGCCCGCGCGGGCGTGGAGGTCGTCTTCGCGTTCGAGGATGAGGGTGCCCAGACGCCCGAGGGTGAGCTGATGCGCCAGATGCAGGGAATGATCGCTGAGTACGAGCGGGCGCAGATCGCTGAGCGCACCCGCCGTGGGCGTCTTCACCGCGCCCGGCAAGACTCGGCGGCGGTACTGGGCCGCGCCCCCTACGGCTACCGGTACATGCGCCGCTCAGAGAACGCCGACGCGTATTTTGAGATCGACGAGGTCAAGGCGGGCGTGGTGCGCGAGGTCTTCGGCCGCTACGCCCACCAGGGACACACGCTGGCGGGGATCGCCGACTGGCTCAACCAGACAGAAACGCCGACCACCACGCCGGGCAAGGCGTGGCATCCATCCACGGTCCGGGGGATGCTGACCAACCCCGCCTACCGCGGCGAGGCAGCGTTCGGCAAGACCCGCCGGACCGGCGGCCGCGGCAAGGCGACCCGCCAGGCGCGTCAGCGCCAAGCGCGCCACGCTCTCTCCCCGCAGCGCACAGCAGCCCCGAAGGACTCATGGACGATGATCGCAGTGCCGGCAATCGTTGACACCGACACGTTCGCGCTCGCTGCCACACGGCTTGAGCAGGGCGTCCGCTTCGCTACGCGCAACGCCAAGAAACCGAGCCTGCTCCGGGGGCTGCTGGTCTGCCGCGAGTGCGGCTACGCGTGGCATCGTGTCGAGAAGGGCACACAGACCAAACGAGCGTTCTACCAGTGCGGCAGTCGATGCCTACGAACCTCCGAGCGGCGCTGCAACAGCGCACCGGTCCGCGCCGAGGAACTCGACCAGCTCGTCTGGACAGAGATCAGGCGTCTGCTCTGCGAACCGGACCTGGTCCGCGCCGAGATCGACCGCCGACTGCGCAGCATCCAAGACACCGACCCCGCAGCGCGCCGGAGCGAGACACTCGCGGCCGAACTGATCCGCGCCGAGCGCGCGATCGCGCGGCTCGTCGACGCCTACCAGGACGAGCAGATCACGCTCGACGAGCTCCGCGCGCGCATGCCCGAGCTGCGCCGCCGCGAGCAGGCGCTGCGAGCCGAGTGTGACGCGGTCGAAGCCGAGATCCAGGACGCCGCGAGCTACCTCAAGCTCGCTGAGACCATCGAGACCTTCACCAGCCGCATCACCAACGGGCTCGAGGAGATGAGCACCGATGAGCAGGCGCGCATCCTGCAACTCCTCGTCCGCGACATACTGATCGGCGGCCAAGACGAAACGGTGACGATCCGCCACTCCATCCCGCTGCCATCAGGCGACCAGAACCCCGGGTCGCCATTGCATACAGTTCGTCATGGCGTGCCTTCCTGCCGGCCCTCGCCGGCATCGGTCTTCAGCAACCGGGAAG
>CAXTTD010000456.1:0-3123 GCA_964246945.1 uncultured Solirubrobacteraceae bacterium
CCCCCAGCCGGGAGAGCGCGGCGCTGACCAGCGCCACCACGAACCCCAGTACGGCGAGCGCGGCGTAGGCCCCGGGCGCGCCCGGCAGCGAGCGTCGGGCGTCCGCCGGCCACGCCTGCGCCGGATCGCGCAGGCGCCCGGGCAGGTGCACGAGCACCCGGGCGAGTGCGGAGGGCCCGACGTGCGGCGCGCCCGCGCCGAACAGCGCGCCGGCGAGCTCGCCCCACGCCCACACCGCGAACCCGAGGCCGAGCAGCCCGGCGATCACGGCGAGCACCGCCCCGTCGGAGACGCTCTCGCCGGGTGCGCTGCCGCGTCGTGCGCTCATCGCCCGCCGCGGGGCCCCGGTCGCGTGCCGAGGTCCATGCCGGAATCGGTGTCGGTGAGCCGGGCCTCGACCGCCGAGCGCTGGTGGGTGACCACGAACGAGCGGCTCGCCACCCGCCACAGCGCCTGGCCGGGGGAGAGCATCGCGAGCAGACGGCCCTCGCTGTGGGAGAGCCCGAGCAGCGAACGCGTGAGCGCCACCTGGCTCTCGTCCTGGTGGTAGACGATCCGCGTCGAGGCGTCGGCGACGAGCCCCTCGGCGATCCGGGCTGCGCGCGACCCCGCGTCGCCGGCCGCCTGTAGATCGGCGAGCTTGTGCAGCACAACCAGGTTCATCACCCCGAACTGGCGGGCGAGCTTGAAGTTCGACTGAAACCACTCGCCGAGCCCGGTGTGCTGAACGATCTTCCACGACTCGTCGGCGACGTTCACGAGGCGCTCGCGGCCCGGTGTCTGCGCGGTGCGCGCGAGCAGCGCGCTCATCCACGCGGTGGCGCACGCCATCAGGATGCCGACCGCCGGTGAGTCGCGGACCGCGTGCAGGTCGAGCACCAGCAGCCGCGCGTCGAGGTCGAGCCCCGGCGTCGTGGGGCCGTCGAACATGCCCCGCAGCGGCCCCTCGCAGAGATCCTGGAGCGCGAGCGCCGCCCGGCGGCAGTCGGCGGCGAGCGCGGACGCCTCGGTGCGCAGCGCCTGCGCCATCTCGACGGTGGGGGCGAACAGCAGCGCGGCGACCTCGGGCAGCGTGGGCTCGCCTCCGCGGGCACCGCGCACGATCCGCAGCGCCTCGCGCAGGGCGCCGGCCTCGAGCTGGGTGAGCGGCCCGCCGAGCGCCGTCACCGTCACCGCCCGCAGCAGCTCGAGCTGGGCATGCTCCTCGGGCCGTGACGCGAGCGGGTTCAGTCGCACGCCGCCGCCCGGAACCAGTGAGATCGGCCGCACGCCGACCGCGTCACACAGCGGTCCGTATTCGCGCTTGACGTCGAGCACGAACGCCCGGCGTCCGAACACGAGCATCCGCCACAGCAGCGTCTTCACCAGCGCGCTCTTGCCCTGACCGAGCTTGCCGAGCACGATCACGTTGGGGTCATCGAGCACGCCGTCCCCGTACAGCGTCCATGGGTCGAAGCAGAACGCGCCGCCCCCCGAGTCCCGGCCCACGAACACGCCGCGCCCGCCGAGCCCACCCGCGGTGAGGAACGGATAGATGGCCTGGGCGTGGCGGGTCGTGCAGCGGTGCCCGGGCCGCTCCGCCGCGCGCCGGCTCATCGCAGCCCCCGGCACAGCGGCAGGGTGAACGTGAACGCCTGCGCCTGCTGCCCGTAGAGACGCCGCAGCTCGAGGCGGGCGCGCGCGGCGTGCTCGAGCACCTCGGCGCACGCGCGACGCAGCTCGTCACGGTCGCGACCGGAGACGGTGACGAACCCCGACAGGCGGACTTCGCCGTGGCCGGCGGCGAGCTCGGCCTCCCGCCGTGCGGTCGCGGTGGCCGATTGGCGCTGGCGGGCGGTCTCGGACTGGCCGAAGCGGGTGCGCAGCTCGCGGTCGGCACGGTCGCGGGTGATGGCGGCCTCGACCTCGCGAGTCGAGCGCTCGGGCGCGATCGGCTCGAAGCTCACCGCCACCGAGCGCACCGCGCTCGAGTGGCCGAGCAGCGCGTCCATGAACATCGGCGAGACCTCGACGCGGGGCCAGGCGCTGATCCAGAACGTCGCGTGCAGTGCGCCGTCGGCGGCGTAGTGGTCCCACGCCTCGCGGGCGCCAAGCGGCCCGGCGTCGGCGGGGGAGCTCTCGCGTCCGGGGTCGGCCGCCTCCAGGGCGGTGAGCTCGGCGCGCGCGTAGGGGTCGTAGGCGGTGCGCAGCGCGCGGGCGAGCTGGCCGGGGGCGAGCGCCCCGAGCACCGTCACCTCGGCGGCCTCGAGGCCGCGGGCCACCGCCTCGGTGCACTCCACGAGCGCGCGTGTCACCGCGTCGCGGCCGCGCTCGCGGACCCGTCGCGCGTCGACCTGGACGGCGAGCAGGACCTCGTGCTCCTGGGTCGCCTGCGCGCTCGCCGAGATGAGCTCGAGGTAGGACTCGACCATCGCTGTGCCCCGGGGCGCGAGCGCGGGGTCTCGCTCCTCGTGCAGCCAGCGCGCGAGCTCGTCGCCCTGGGCGGGCGCCGTGCGCTCGATCCACTGCAGCCGGTGGATCGCCCCGCCGCCCGCGCCCGAGAGCACGAGGCCCCAGCGGGACAGGCGCCGCTCCTGCGCGTCGTGGTCGAGCAGCGTGAACGCCGCCACCCGACACGCGAGCACCGCGGTGAGGCGCCGCCCCGAGCGCTCGCTGAGCGCGCCGAAGGACCGCTCGGCGGGTCCGGCGCTCACGATGCGCACGCCGGTGAGCTCGGGGGGCAGCGCCGGATCCGAGCGCCGCAGAACGGTCCCGCGTCCTCCGACCCGGGCGGTCCGGTGACCCTCGAGCGGTGCGGCCGAGCGCTGCCGGTGGATTCCGCGCAGCCGCCGGGTGCCGAAGCCGCCGAGGACCGGCAGCCACGCCTCGACGCTGCGCCCGGCGACCGGGGCGAACGCGAGCGCGACGGCGAGCCCGCTGGCGAGCAGCGCGCCCATCACCCCGCCGGCGGAGGGCACGCCGTCGAGCAGGAGGATCGCCGTGAGGATGCCGAGCGCAAGCACGGCGACCTGGCCGACGTCGACCGCGCCGAACAGGCCGCGGCGCTCGAGCGGGCCGAACCGGTAGCCGAGGCGCCGATCGCTCATCGCCTCACGCCTGCTCTTCGCCGGCGGACTCGGGCGG
>CAXTTD010000457.1:0-3092 GCA_964246945.1 uncultured Solirubrobacteraceae bacterium
CCCGTCGTTCGCGCCCCACGGGGCGCTGTTCAGCGAGCTCCAGACCAAGGGGGTGAAGATCAACGCGAAGAACCCGAGCAGCGGAGCGTCGCTGTTCACCGAGCTGCTCGTCGGTCTCGGCCCCTGGCTGCTGATCATGATCGTCTTCTTCTTCGTGATGCGGCGGATGGCGAACGCCGGCGGGGGTGGCGGCGGGCTCATGTCCTTCGGCCGCTCGCGCGCGCGGCGCGTCGAGGCGTCCGATCAGCAGATCACCTTCGACGACGTCGCCGGGATCGAGGAGGCCAAGGAGGAGCTGCACGAGATCGTCGACTTCCTGAAGACGCCCGACAAGTACCTGAAGCTCGGCGCCCGGATCCCCCGCGGCGTGCTGCTCTCGGGCCCTCCGGGCACCGGCAAGACGCTGCTCGCCCGGGCGGTCGCCGGCGAGGCGGGCGTCCCTTTCTTCCAGATGTCCGCCTCCGAGTTCGTCGAGATGATCGTCGGCGTTGGCGCCTCGCGCGTGCGTGATCTGTTCAAGCAGGCCAAGGAGGACGCCCCGGCGATCATTTTCATCGACGAGCTCGACGCGATCGGCCGCTCGCGCTCCGGCGGCGGCCCCAATCTGTCAGGCGGCCACGACGAGCGTGAGCAGACGCTCAACCAGATCCTCACCGAGATGGACGGCTTCTCCCCGCGCGAGTCGGTCATCGTCCTGGGCGCCACCAACCGGCCCGAGGTGCTCGACCAGGCGCTGCTGCGTCCCGGCCGCTTCGATCGCCGCGTGGTCGTCTCCCCGCCCGACCGGGCCGGCCGCGAGGCGATCCTCAAGGTCCACACCCGCTCGGTCCCGCTCGGGGCCGACGTCGACCTCGGCGGAATCGCCGCGTCGACGCCCGGCATGGTCGGTGCCGACCTCGCCAACCTCGCTAACGAGGCCGCGCTGCTCGCCGCCCGGCGTACTCACGCCGAGGTGGTTGAGGAGGACTTCACCGACGCGATGGAGCGGATCGTGCTCGGTGCCGAACGCAAGGTGATGATCTCCGAGGAGGACAAGCGCCGCACCGCCTACCACGAGTCCGGCCACGCGATCATGGGCATGCTCACCCCCGGCGCCGACCCCGTGCGCAAGGTCTCGATCATCCCCCGCGGCATGGCGCTCGGCGTCACCTTCTCCTCGCCCGACGCCGACCGCTTCAACTTCGACGAGAACCACCTCATCGCCCAGATCAAGGTCGCCCTCGGCGGACGCGTCGCCGAGGAGGTCATCTTCGGCGACATCACCACCGGCGCGGAGTCCGACATCCAGCAGCTCACCCGGATCGCGCGCGGGATGGTCGGGCGCTGGGGGATGAGCCCGGCGATCGGCCCGATCGCGGTGCTGCCCACCGACGGTCAGAGCGCGCTGATGCCGGGCGTCTCGGAGACCTCGGAGAAGACCCAGCAGCTGATCGACGAGGAGGTGCGCCGGATCGTCGAGACCGCCCATGGGCAGGTGATCACCGAGCTCACCGATCACCGCTCCAATCTCGATTCGCTCGTCCACGAGCTGATGGCCCACGAGACCCTCGACCAGCAGGCCGCCTACGCCGCGGCGGGGCTCCCGGTCAACCGCGAGGCGCTGCCCGTCGAGGCCGTGTCGGTGAACGGTGCGACGCCGGACGTCGAGCTCGACCCCCACGACGGGCCTGAGCCGATCTGAAGCCGGAGGGCCGGCCCCGGGCGCGCGCGCCCACCGGCGAGGCGGGCGATCCGCGGGGTGGCGGTCGGTCAGTCGCCGAGGCGGGTCATGCGGGCCAGCGCCTCGTGGATCTCGACGACGCGCTGCTTCACCGGGTCGGAGTCCGGGCGGTCGTGCACGAGGTTCCAGGTGCGGTCGGCGACCTCACGGGCGTTCTCGGAGGACGCGCCCTCCCACAGCCGGTTGACGAGCGTGAGCTCGAACTCGCGAATCTGGTCCTCGGGGTCTCCGGGGGCGAGCCGGGGCAGTGGCTCACCGGTCGCGTCCTTCCACATCCCGGTGGCCACGAGCAGCCGGTTGCGCATCTCGATCTGGTCCATCGCGGCGAATCCTAGTGACGCGTCGGCGAGGCGGGCGCCTGGTCGACGGGCGTGCCGGCGGGCAGCGACTGCACCGTGGAGAGGAGCATCGCGAACGGGTCCCCGTGGCGGGCCACGCGGGCGAGCACCGCGTCGGTGGAGAAGCGCAGCCCCGCAGGATCGCCGTGCGCCCGGCAGCCCTCGATCTCGTCCCAGCTCACCGGAGCGGACACCGTCGGCTGCTCACGGGCCCGGACCGAATACACCGACACGGTCGTCTTGTGGACGTCGTTCTGGCTCCAGTCGACGAGCACCCGCTCCGGGCGCAGTCGCTTGCTCATCCGCGAGACGACGAGCTCGGGCAGTCGCTGCTCGAGCGCCTGGGCGACCTGCCGCGCGAACGGCTTGGTCTGCGCGTAGCTGACCTCGCCGCCGAGCGGCACGTAGACCTGCATCCCCTTCGAGCCCGAGACCTTGGCGACGCTCTCGAGCTTCAGCTGCGCGAACAGGCCGCGCAGCACGAGCGCGACCTCGCAGCACTCCACGAGGCCCGCCGGGGGGCCTGGGTCGAGGTCGAAGACGAGCATCGTCGGCCGCTCGGGCGCGGCGGCGAGCGCGAGCGAGGTGTGCAGCTCGATGTCGGCGAGGTTGGCCAGCCACACGAGCGTGGCCCGCTCCTCACACAGCGTGTAGTCGACCCCGCCGATGCGCGCGGTACTCACCCACTCGGGCCGGTGGGAGGGCGACTGCTTCTCGTAGAAGTACGGGTGCTCGACGCCGTTCGGATAGCGCTTGAGGGTGAGCGGGCGCCCGCGCAGGTGGGGCAGCACCGCGGGGGCGATGCGGGCGTAGTAGGCGATGAGGTCGCCCTTGGTGAAGCCGGTGGCCGGGTAGAGCACCTTGTCCCAGTTGCTGAGGGTGAGCGAGCGGCCGTCGATCTCGACCGCGAGCCCCCCGTCGGGGCGGGTGCTCACCGCATCGAACAGCGTCTCGGGCGCAGCGGCCTCGCGCACCACCGCCGCGGCGGGCTTGTCGTCGCGAAGGCCCTTGAAGGACGGGGCGCGCATCAGGCC
>CAXTTD010000458.1:0-3082 GCA_964246945.1 uncultured Solirubrobacteraceae bacterium
GTCGCCGGCGAGGACGCGCAGCCCGGCGCTGTCGTCGCCGGGCACGATCTCGCGCAGGCCGCCGACGTCGGCCACCACGCACGCGCAGCCCCCGGCCATCGCCTCGAGCGCCACCAGCCCGAACGGCTCGTAGCGCGAGGGCACCACGCACACCTCGCATGCCCGGTAGAGCGCCTGCAGCTCGGCCTCCTCAACCCAGCCGAGGAAGTCGCAGCGCTCGGTGAGACCCAGGCGCCGCACCTGGGCGCGCAGCTGCGCCTCGGCGGTGCCGGCGCCGGCGACCACGACGCGGACGTCGTCTCGGGCGTGGAGGATCGGGGCGAGGGCGTCGAGGGCGAGGTCGAACCCCTTCTCGTGCTCTAGGCGCCCCGCGAGCAGCACCCGCCGCCCGCCACCCTGGGCGAGCCGTTCGGACCGCGCCGACGGCGAGTCGCTCGCGGCCCCCGCCGCGAGATCGTCGAGGTCGATGCCGTTGCGCAACACGCTGATCCCAGGGCCCGCGAGTCCGAACACCGCGGCCATATGCGCGCGCATCCACTCCGAGCACACGATCACGTGATCGGCGTCGCGCACCATCGCGCGTTCGGCCGCGTGGATCCTCGACTGCGGCGGCTCGCCGACGAAGCCGGCGTGGCGGCCATGCTCGGTGGCGTGGACGGTGACGAGCCACGGCACCCCGGCGAGCGCTGCGAGCCGCCGGCCGGCCGCGGCCACGAGCCAGTCGTGGGAATGCACGACATCCCAGCCCGGGCGCGCGAGCAGCTCACCGCCCCGGGTGACGAGCGCCGCGTTGAGGGTCGCCACCCACTCGAGAAACGCGTCGACGTCACGCGGAAATCGGCCCGCGGCGACGCGATGGACCGCCACCCCGTCCCGTCGCTCCCCGGCCGCATCGGGGCCTCGGCTGAGGACCTCGATCTCCACGCCGCGGGCGGCGAGCGCCCGGGAGAGACCCTGCACGTGGCGGGCGAGACCGCCCTGTGTCACGGGTGGGTACTCCCACGACAGCTCGAGCACGCGCATCCGCGAGCGACCCTATCGACCGGCGCCACGCCGGGATCGGTTCCGGTGAGGATTGCTAAACCGGGGTATGTACCCAGCGAAGAGCCGATGACACAATCCGAAGAACGCGCATCGCCGAGATCGACCACGATGCCCCGTCTGGATGGCTGGATGCGGGTGCCGGCGGCCATGCTCGAGGGGCTGCCCGACGCGGTGGTGGCGACCGACGCGCAGGCCCATATCGTGTTCGTCAACGGCCAGGCCGAGGACCTGTTCGGCTACCCTCGCGCCGAGTTGATCGGGGAGCCGGTGCAGATGCTGTGGCCCGTGCGGCTGCGCGACCGCTATCTGAGCGGCTGGCAGCGTTTCTTCGCCACCGATCGCTCTCCCCACTTCTACAGCGAGACGTGGGGCCTGCGGCGTGACGGCACCGAGTTCGCCGCCGAGGTGAGCTGGGGCAACGTCGATACCGACGACGGTCCGCTGCGGCTGGGCATCGGCCGCGACATCACCGCGCGCCGCGCGCGCGAGGCGCGGCTTCACGCCCTCACCGTGCTCGGCGATCGGGCTCTGTGCGGCGCGGGCGCGGTCGCCCTCGCCCGCGAGGCGGTCGACCTGCTTGGCCTCACCCTGCCGCTCACCGGCGCCGCGGTCCGCTCGGTCGAGGGGGTGACACTCGCCGCCGTGGGCGGCGCCGCCGAGCCCGGAATGCGCATCCCCATCGGCAGCGCGGACGCGCTCTACCTCGCCGCCGAACGCGAGCTCTCCGACGACGAGGTCGGTTTCGCTGTGACGCTCGCGCGGACGCTCGCCAACGCGTTCGATCGCCTGCACGACGGCGAGCAGGCCCGCCGCGAGGCCGTGCACGACCCGCTCACCGGCCTCGCCAACCGCACCCTGCTGCACGACCGCCTGCGTCACGCGATCGCCGCCTGTGCCCGCGGCACCCTCGGCGCCGCGGTTCTGTTCGTCGACCTCGATGAGTTCAAGCGCGTCAACGACAGCCACGGGCATCTCGCCGGCGACGCCGTGCTCGTCGAGGTGGCCCGGCGCCTGCGTGGCGCGGTGCGACCGGGAGACACGATCGCCCGGTACGGCGGTGATGAGTTCGTGGCGGTCTGCGAGCGGGTCGACGAGGCCGCCGCCCGCGCCCTCGGGGAACGGATCCTGTGCGCCCTCCGGCACCCCGTCCACACCGGTGACTTCGAGCACCCCCTGTCGGCGAGCGTCGGGATCGCGCTCGGGTCCGCGGGCGCCGACGTCGAGGAGCTGCTCGCCGACGCCGACGCGGCCGCCTACCAGGCCAAGGCCCACGGCCGCGGGCGGATCGAGCTCGCCTGAGGCGCCGACGCCGCCCGTGGTTGGCATCGAGCTCGGCGCCTGCGCGGAATTTCTGCCCGCTCGCGGGTTCCGCCGACGCGGCTGGGATGTTTCGGCGCTGGGAGTGCCGAACTATCCCGCTCGTCTCTGCGACTGCGGCGAGTGGGACGAAATGACGGACCGGACACGGCGGGTGCGGAGGCCGCCGCCGCGCCGCGGCTCACCGGGCAGCGCCCCGCCGCGGCCCGCGGCGAACGGGCACCCGGGGGTGAGCGCGCTCGATAACTGTCCTCGGAAGACAGCGAATCAACGCGACCACCGCCTCAGCCGCGGCGGTACGCCGAACCCGGCGCGGCCACCTCCTCGACCACCCGCGGGAACGCCGAACCGGCGCGTCATCACCGCCGCGTGCCACCCTGAAGGGGAATGCCGATCGAGATCGCCCTGCTCGGCTGCTCCCACCCGGCGCTCTCCGACGCGCTCGGGGTGATCGCCTCCGAGCCCGACGTGCGCCTCGCCGCGGTGTGGGACGGGGACCGCGCCCGGATCCCCGCGCCGGTTCGCGACTACGCGGTCGCCGACGCCGAGACGGCGATCACCCGGGCCGACGCGGTGGTCATCGGGGCGCCGGCCGCCGAGCGCCCGGTGCTGTGCGCCCGGGCCGCCCGGGCGGGTCGGCCGACGCTCGTCCACGTCCCGATCGCGCCGAGCGCCGCGGAGGCCCGGCGCCTGCACCACGAACTGCGCCGCAGCCGCACTC
>CAXTTD010000459.1:0-430 GCA_964246945.1 uncultured Solirubrobacteraceae bacterium
CCCCGAGCTTGCGCACGAGCTCCGAGACGTGACGGCGCACGGTGACGGGGGCGATCCTCAGGCGCTCGGCGATCTGACGGGTGGACTGGCCGCGGCGCAGCATGCGCAGCACCTCCGCCTCCCGGCCGGTGAGCAGTGAATGCTCGGAGGCTCCGTCGCGAACCGCAAGCACCAACTCGCGGGTGAGCGCGCGGGGCACGATCGCCTCCCGCTCGGCCACCGCCCGTACGACCACGCGCAGCCGCTCGGCGGTGAGGGCCCCGGGCACGTATCCGAGGGCCCCGGCGCGGATCGCCTCCACCATGTCCCCCGGGTGCTCATCGGCAGCGAACACGACGACCGAGCAGCCCGGGGCGGGGCCGCCGCCCCCCCCCCCCCCCCCCCCCCCGGCCGGAAGCCCCCGGGGCCCGCGGGAGCACGCGGGGGGGGG
>CAXTTD010000459.1:440-3076 GCA_964246945.1 uncultured Solirubrobacteraceae bacterium
CGGCGCCAGCCCGTCGTCAAGCAGCTGGCGCCCGATGAAGCAGGCGTCGGGCTGTAGCGCGCTCGCGGAGCGGATGGCCTCCTCAGCAGCCCCCACCTCCGCGCAGATCAATACCTCCGGGGGCAGCGCGAGCCGCATCCCGGTCCGGGTGGGTGCGTTGTCGGCGAGCATCAGGCGCAGGGGGCCCGAGGCCGGCGTGACGCCGCCGCGCCCTGCCCGATCCGCCGCGGCGGGCGCGCCCTCGATCCCCGATCGCGGCTCATCGACCCCGCGCGCGTGTGATTCACCCATATCCCAACAACGAAGGATAGGGCCGGTTCTCGCCGCGGCCGCGAGCCGGCGACCCGACGGCGCGGGAGCGTTCAGTGATCTGAACGCCTAAATCCGCCGAGTCGCTGATTGAGCCCGCGCGGGCTCGCCCGCATACTCACGGCATGGCGTAACGAGCATGAAGGCTCATCCGCCATGGGGGCTCGAAGTAGGGGCAGGCAGGCATCCGGTGGCGCCGCTCGGCGCCACAGGACGCTGTGGCCGACCGCTTGCGGGCGTGCGACGACACGGAGGTTCGAGATGACGAGTGGATCTGCGACGGTGCCGCGGTCGGCGGGCTTTCGCGTCGAGGCGGAACTGGATGAGTCGCCCGAGACGCTCAGCAAGACGCGGCTGGCGGTCGCCGCGGCCAAGACGGGCGACGAGCGCGCGCTGCAGTTCCTCTACAGCGTCTACGCGAACAACATCTACGGTTACGTGCGCTCGATCGTCCGCGACGAGCACGAGGCCGAGGACGTGACGCAGACCGTGTTCACCAAGCTGATCACGGCCATCCAGCGCTACGACGACCGGGGGGTGCCCTTCTTCGCCTGGCTGCTGCGGATGGCGCGCAACCAGGCGATTGACCACCTGCGCGTGCGACGCCCCACCCCGACCGAGTCTGCCGTCGAGCCGCGGCAGATCTCGACTCCGGACCTCGGTCACGCGCAGGGGTTCCGCGATGCGCTCGCCGCCCTGCCCGAGGAGCAGCGCAGCGTCGTCTACCTGCGCCACGTCGTCGGTCTCTCGCCGGGTGAGATCGCCGAGCGCCTGGGACGCACCGAGAACTCAGTCCACGCGCTGCACTATCGGGGCCGCCGCGCCCTGCGCGAGGAGCTTACCCGCCTGGAGATCACGCCCTCGATCCACCGAGACCGCATCCGCCCGGCGTCCTAACCCCGCGGATCGGTGTCCGCCTCGCCGGGCCGACACCCACCGGTTCAGGAGGGCACGCCGCGGTCAGGAGGGCACGAAACGGACACCCGCGCTCACCGCCTCGCCACCGGCCGGGTCGGCGCCGAGCGCAGCGAGATCCCGCGTCACCGCAGCGATCTCGATCGCCACCTCCCGGGCCTTTATCGCGCTGCCCTCCTGACCCTGGGCGGCACGACCCTCGAGCGCCAGCAGCCAGGTGAGACCGGCCCGCAGCGCGCTCACCGTCTGGGCTCGTCCCCCCGTGGCCGCCACGCGAGGCCGCCCGGGCCGCGTCGTTCGAGAAGCCGGCGGTGAGGTGTGAGCGCGGGGATCGGACACGGACTATCACGCATCCAACGAGCCGAGCGACCGATCTCTGCCGCCGGGACCGAGAAATTCCCCTCAACCGCGGACGCTCACCTCGGTCCCACCCGCCTGGCGGCGCCGGGTCACGATCCGCGCGTCGAGGAGCTTCGCCCGGCGCCGCATGCTCGGCAGGCCGAACCCGGTTCCCTCGTGCCCGGCCCGGACCTCTCCAATTCCCACGCCGTCGTCGACGACGCGCAGGATCGCATCTCCCGCGCCCGGCGCTCCGAGACCCACCGAGACCTGGCTCGCCGAGCCGTGGCGAACCGCATTCAGGAGTGCCTCACGGGCGATGCGGACGACCTGGTGGCGCTCCGTCTCACCGAACTCGGCGCCGGAGGACGCTGCCGCCCCGAGCCGGGACACCGCGATGGCGACCGGGTAGCGGTTCTCAAGCTCGTCGGCGACGGCTCGCAGGGCGTCGAGGGTAGTGGGCTCGGCGCTCGCCGCCAGATCGACGATCGTCCCCCGGGTGACCGCGAGTGCCCGCCGGGCGGCGACCGCCACCGGGTGCTCGGCTCCCAGGTCTCGGGAGAGCCGGTCGCCGTGAAGGGCGATGAGAGCGAGGTCCTGAGCGAGCCCGTCGTGGAGGTCCTCGGCGATCCGTCGGCGCTCGGCGCACACGCGCGCATCCGCTTCCCGCGCACACGCGGCTTCATCCGCCTCCCGCCCACGCGCGGCTCCTACCCACCAGCCGGCGATCGCGGCCACCAACGCGGCCACGGGCACGACCGCCCACACGAGCGGCCCGCGAGACAGCCCCCCCGCGAGAAGGCCACCCGCCGCGAACAGGCCGCACAACGCCGCCGCGCCGAGCACGGTCACCGCCATATCAACCCTTCCATGGGTGGCGCGCATATCGCGCAACTCGTACTTCACTTCAGTTTCGCCCACTCTCCGGTGCGTCGTCCCCGCCCGGTGACAAGCCTCAAGGCTTGACAAAACTCACTATAACGCCGGCTCGACCCCCGGCGCAAGAACGCCGCCGCAGCGGTTCGCCTTCTTCGGCAGGTCGCTACTGAACGTCGGGGGTGCCGGGCGGCCGG
>CAXTTD010000460.1:0-3048 GCA_964246945.1 uncultured Solirubrobacteraceae bacterium
CTCCCGATGAGCTCAGGAGCCGGCCCCCCCGTCCCCGCTGCGGGACCACCCATGACACCCGGGGTCGGCCTGGATACCGAGGCCGCCCGTCGCGTCACCGCCGTGCTCGACCGCGAGGTCAACCCGAGCATCGCCAGCCACGGCGGACACGCAGAGCTCGCAGGGATCGAAGGCACGACCGCCTACCTGCGTCTGGGCGGGGGATGCCAGGGCTGCGGCATGGCCACCGTCACCCTCAGCCAGGGCATCGAAGTGGCGATCACCGACGCAGTCGCCGAGATCGACCGAGTGGTCGACGTCACCGACCACGCGTCCGGCACCAACCCCTACTTCGAACAAGCCAAGAAATAGCCAGCCGCGACCATTGACAAGCCGGCGCCCGGCGGTTGCTCCGAGTCCGCCGCGACCCCAAGCGTCAGCGCCAGGCCCGGTGGCTGCCTGGGCGACAAAGGGGATGCGGTGGCCGGTCGCGGCCGCCGTGTCTATGTGTGATTGGTGAAAGCGATGTCGTGGGCTGGCCTGATTGTGAGGCGGACGCCTTCGACGGCGAGGCTGGTGAGCGATGTGTTGTGGTGGGCGATGATCTGCTCGCGGGTGAGGGTCTCGTTGGCGGAGGTAGTGTGTCCGTCGGCAACGAGGTCGACGTCATAGCCGAGGGAGAGGGCGCGGCGGGCGGTTGTATCGACGCAAAGCTCGGTCTGAGCGCCAACGAGCACCAAGCGTGTGACTGCTGCGGCCTGCAGCATTGCGTCGAGATCAGTGTTGCGAAAAGCGTCAGACCATCGCTTTTCGATGCGAAGGTCGCTGGGCTGTGGGTCGACGACGGGGTGCAGCTTCCAGCCTGGCTGATCGGGGTGCAAAGGATGCGCCGCGGTTGGGCCGCAGTGCTGGATGACGGCGACGGGCGTTCTTGCCGCGCGAGCTCGCGAGCCCAGGTCCCGAATGATTGGCAGGGTGTCGCGCCAGTCGTTCTCAAACCCGTCGATGAGGCCGTGCTGCACGTCGATGATCATCAGGGCCGGCTTGTCGCTCACCGCTGTCGCTCTTTCGGGGTTGGATCTCGCTTTGGTGTCAGTTGCCGCTTGCGCAACGCGAGTCCTCCTCTAAATAGACGAGCCCGTTGCCGTCTGGGTCGGCGAAAAAAAACATGGGTGGGGAGCCTGCGATGAGCACGATCTCGTCGTTGTGAAGGGTCGCGCCGGCATTGCGGAGGCGTGCGTGTGCGGTCTCGGCATTGCTCGTGCCCAGCCGGACGGCCATCGGTATCTCGCTGTTAGGCGGCAGCAGCACTAAGCCTACGTCTGATCCGGGAGGTACGACCTCGACGAACCGGGCGCCGGGCCAGACCTCCACGTCGGCGCGCAGCTCACAGCCGAGTACCTCTGTGTAGAACCTCAGCGCCCGGTCTTGGTCTGCGACCGGAATTGAGACGCTGTGAACCCGCGTTGTCATGGTCATGCGTCGAAGACCCCCAGATGCCGCGCGCGGCGGACAGCCGTCGTCGCTCGAAAGACTCTTCGGCGCCGTGTTCGACGGGCAGGTGCGGAAGCGCTGGGCGTCTCCGCGCGGGCGAGCGATTGCTCGAGGACGATCTGGTCGGCGAGCGCGCTGATCATTTGAGGATGCATCATGACCTCCTCAGGTCACCGTTGCTGTTCATCTCTACGACGAACGCTCGCCGCTCAAATCGACATCGTCTCGAAAAAATTCTTCGCTTGCCGCAGAGGCCCGGCGGGCGCCCGTAATGCGCTGCCGAAGCCCGAGCTCGTTGCTCGCGAGGGCTCCTCGATGGGCCGATCAAAATTTTGGTCGGCTGTCGAATCCGGGCGGGAGCGTTCGTCGTAGAGGTGAGCTACTGCTGACCACCTCAAGACAGGAGATGCTGCTCGATGCGCTACCTGATGTCCGTAATCCACGATGAGCGGGGTCTGGCCACCTCGGAGGAGACCGTGGCCATCGAGGCGTTCAACGACCAGCTTCAGGCGGACGGTCATTGGGTCTTCGCCGGCGGTCTGGGATGGCCCGACACCGCCACGGTCATCGATGACCGCGGTGAGCATGCGGTCGTCAGCGACGGGCCCTATCTGGGTCAAAGGAGTTCCTCGCTGGCCTGTGGATCATCGACCCGGATGACCTCGACGTCGCCCTAAGGCTCGCCTCGGCGGGATCGCGGGCGTGCAATCGGAAAGTGGAGGTGCGGCCGTTTTGGTGAGCCCTGTCGACGTCAGCGCGGCAATCGCTCAGGTGTATCGCGTGGAGTGGGCTCGAGTGCTCGCCGCGCTGGCCAAGCGGTTGGCGATCTCGACATCGCCGGGGAGGCGACAGCCGACGCGTTCGCGGCCGCGGTCACGCGATGGCCCACCGACGGCTTGCCGTCCAACCCGGGCGCCTGGCTGACGACCACCGCGGCACGTAAGGCGATCGACCGGATCCGACGTGAGCGCAAACGCGCCGACAAGTACAAGGAGGCCCAGATGCTCGACGACGATCGACCCGAGGAGGTCGGGGTCATCGATGACGAGCGGCTGCGCCTGATCTTCACCTGCTGTCATCCAGCGCTCGGGATGCCGGCTCGCGTGGCGCTGACGCTACGCATGGTCGGCGGGCTGACCGTGCCCGAGATCGCTCGCGCCTTCCTCGCACACGAGAGCACCATGGCGCGGCGGATTACCCGTGCCAAGACCAAGATCAAAACGGCACACATCCCCTATCACGTGCCCGCCGCAGAGGATCTTCCCGAACGCGTCTCCGCTGTACTCGCCGTGCTCTTTCTTGTCTTCAACGAGGGCTATCTGTCGAGCAGCCCTCACACCGATCCCGTTCGACACGACCTGACCGCTGAGGCCATCCGACTCGCCCGCCTGATACGTAAGTTGCTGCCGGAAGACGGAGAAGTGGCCGGACTGCTCGCGCTGATGCTGCTGACCGACGCGCGCCGCCGTGCCCCGCGTCTCAGCAGACGGCGAACTCATCGCCCTAGAAGGCCACTGAAAATGGGAGTGTCCGAGGATCTGTGTAGGCAGGAACGAAAGAGACGTTCATGCCTTC
>CAXTTD010000461.1:0-1322 GCA_964246945.1 uncultured Solirubrobacteraceae bacterium
CCCGAGCCCGAGCCCGAGCCCGAGCCCGAGCCCCGCCGCCATCGCGGACCTCACCTCCCGGGTAAGCGTGCTCGAGGCCGACCTCGCCGCGCTGCGAGATCAGCTGCGGGAGCTCCTGGGGTGAGCGGGCCGGCGCTGCGCTTCGCGCCGGCCACGGTGGCCGGCGCGCCCGGGGCGAGCCTTGTGGCGGCGATGCGCCGTGAGATCGGCGCGCTGTACCCGGGCCTCGTGCTCGACGGGCCCGACATGCCGCGCGCCGGCCCCCGGGAGCTCGCACCGCCCGGCGGGACGTTTCTGGCCGGCTGGCACGGCGAGGCACCGGTGTGCTGCGGCGGGTTCAAGCGACTCGCGGACGGCGCGTGCGAGATCAAGCGGATGTACGTCGTTCCCGAGTCCCGCGGCCGCGGCGTGGCGCGAGCGCTGCTCGGAGAGCTCGAGGCGCGCGCCCAAGCGCTCGGCTACGTGATCGCCCGCCTCGACTCCGGGGATCGTCAGCCGCACGCGCTGGCGCTCTACGCCTCGGCCGGCTACCGCGAGATCCCCAACTTCAACGCGAACCCCAGCGCGAACTACTTCGCCGAGAAGTCGTTGCGGTGAGCGCGGCGCCTCACCCGCCGGGGCACCGCGCCGCGGTGCAGAGCAACCTCACGCGGTTCGGTCAGGCTTACCGTCAGGCCCGGAATCTCGCCGCCTAGCTGCAGCACGGGGGTCGAGCTCGCGCCCGAGGTCCGTCGCACCGGGGTGGTCACCGCACCCCGATAGGCGGACGCTGCGAAGCCCGGCGGACCGCGCCACACCGCCGCCCACGCCCGGGTCGGGGCTCAGCGAGTCGCGTCCGCTGCGGGGAGCCCCGGCGGCGCCGCCCGGTACCGGGCCGGGGTGAGCGAGAGGCCGATCGGGTTGCGGGGCAGTCGCACCATGCTCCCGTCCTCACGCGGGATCTCCACGACCGGCTCGAGGCCCAGCGACTCCGCGAGGGCGAAGGCGCCGGCGATGTCGTTCACCACTCCGGCCGGCACGCGGGCCCCGGTGAGCTCGCGGGCCCAGGCGGCGGCGCTCCGCTCGACGAGGCGACCCTCGAGCAGCGTCCGCAGCTCCGCGCGATTCCCGACGCGATCGCGGTTGCTCGCGAACCGCGCGTCGCGGCTGGTCTCGGGAATGCCGAGCACCTCGCAGAGCGCGGCGAACTGGCGGTCGTTGCCGACGGCGACCACGAGTTCCTCGTCGGCGCAGCGCAGCAGCTCGTAGGGGGCGATGCTCGGATGGGAATTGCCCATGCGGCTCGGAACCACCCCCGCGCCGGTGAACGCGCTCGCCTGATT
>CAXTTD010000461.1:1332-3037 GCA_964246945.1 uncultured Solirubrobacteraceae bacterium
CGGTCACCACGGCGGCGAAGCTGTCCACTCCCACGTCCACGGGTCCACTCTCCCAGGCGCGGCCGGGGTGTCGCACCGGTCCGGCGGTGCGGGGGGCCCCGGGCGGCGACGCCCCCGGCGGCGCGGACCCCCCCCCGCGCGGGTTACCGCGCGCGCGTGATGGGCGCGCGCCGCGAGCAGCGAGCTGAGCAGGTCGACCTGCACCCGCTGGCCCTCGCCGGTCTCCCGGCGGTGATGCAGGGCAGCGAGGATCCCCACCGACGCGAACAATCCGGCGAGGACGTCCACCAGGGCGACCCCGACCTTCTGGGGCTCGCCGTCGGGGTCGCCGGTGATCGACATCAGCCCGCCGAGCGCCTGGATGAGCAGGTCGTAGCCGGGCAGCTCGGCCCCCGCCCCCGCCCCGAAGCCGGTGATCGAACAGTAGATAAGCGACGGATCGGCGGCGGCGAGCGTCTCGTAGCCGAGGCCGAGCCCGTCCATCACCCCGGGTCGGAAGTTCTCGACGATCACGTCCGACGCGGCGGCGAGCGACTGCGCCTGGCTCCGGCCGGCGGCCTGCGCGAGGTCGATGGCCAGGCTCTGCTTGTTGCGGTTCACCGACTGGAAGTAGGTCGCCTCGCCGGCCGCGTCGTACGGTGGGCCCCACGCGCGCGTGTCGTCGCCCTGGCCCGGGCGCTCGACCTTGATCACGGTGGCCCCCAGGTCGGCGAGGACCATCGTCGCGAACGGTCCGGCGAGGATGCGGGAGAAGTCGAGGATGCGCAGGTTGGGTAGAGCGGAGGTCATGCCGGCACTCTTGCACATCCGCCGCGGAGAATGTACGATGCATTCTTAGCGAGAGCGCATGCCGGCGAGGAGATGGGAGACGTGATGACGGAACCGTGTTTTGACGTCGCGCAACTGGCGCACGTGGAGCTGCTCACCCCCGACATCGCGGGCAGCCTGTCGTTCTTCACCGACCTGCTGGGCATGCAGGAGACGCAGCGCAGCGGCCAGTCGGTGTATCTGCGCGGGTTCGAGGAGAGCTACCACCACAGCCTGAAGCTCACCGAATCCGCCGAGGCCGGCCTCGGTCACATGGGGCTGCGCACCTGCTCCCCCGAGGGGCTCGCGCGGCGGGTGGCGGCGATCGAGGGGACCGCGGCGGCCGGCGGCTGGACCGACGGGGACCACGGACACGGTGACGCCTACGTGGCGCACACCCCCGACGGCCACTTGATCGAGTTGTTCTGGGAGGTCGAGCGGGCGGTCATCCCGCCGAGCGAGACGTCCGGGCTCAAGAACCGGCCCCAGCGGCGGCCGGCCGCCGGGGTGCCGATCCGGCGTCTGGACCACGTCAACCTGCTCGCCGCCGACGTCACCGCGAGCAACGACTTCCTCGTCGACGCGCTCGGGTTCCGCCTGCGCGAGGAGATCCTCGCGCCCGGCGGCGGCCAGCGGGCCGTGTGGCTGTCGGTGAGCGCGCTCGTGCACGAGATCGCGATCATGGAGGACGGCCTGGGGGAGCGCGGGCGGCTGCACCACACGTGCTTCTGGTACGGCTCCCATCAGCATCTGGAGGACGTCGCCGACCTCATGCTCGACCGCGACATCGTGGTCGAGGTCGGCCCGGGGGTCCACGGAGTCACCCGCGCCAAGTTCCTCTACGTGCGCGAGCCGGGCGGAAACCGGATCGAGCTGTTCGGGGACACCGGCTACCTGA
>CAXTTD010000462.1:0-2600 GCA_964246945.1 uncultured Solirubrobacteraceae bacterium
GTCCCTACGCGGGCGTCGCGCCCGGCTCGCCCACCCCACCGCTGCGACGGCCCGGCTCGGGGGCGGGTTCCTCGGAGTGCACGAGACCGCCGAGCGCCACCCCGGCGAGCACGAACGAGAGCAGCGCCGCCGCGCCGCACACGACGAACCCGGTGCGGTAGGCGTGGTCCAGGGCGTGAAAGGCGATGTTGTGGATCGGGTTCAGGGGGATCTTCTTGCCGCCAGAGATTGTGGTGGCGGGCACGCCGTTTGCCCCGAGGGGGCCGGACTTGACCGCGCCGACCGCCGCGGCCAGTGACGCTCGGGCGGCCGCCGGCGCGTGGGCGGGCGCGGCGTAGAACGCGGCGAGCGCCTTCTGGGTCGCCGGGCTGGCGGCGATCTTCGCGTGGATCGTTGAGCCCGCGCGGCTCAGTGCGACCGCGCCGATGATCGCGGGACCGAGGGTGAACCCGAAGTCGCGCAGCTGGCTGGTGGCGCCGCTCGCCATACCGGCGAGACCGACCGGGACGGTGTTCACCGCCACCGAGGTCACCGAGGAGATCGAGAACGCGAAGCCGAAGCCGACGAGTGCGAGACCGGGGATGATCGGTCCGTAGGTGAGGTTGCCCTTGGCGGTGGCCGACAGCCAGAAGTCGCCGGCGGCCATCAGCCCGAAGCCGATCGCGAGCATCCAGCGCGGGTTCCACCGAGGGAGGATCCTCATCGTCAGCGGGACCTGCAACAGCGTGAGTCCGTTGAGCAGCAGGAACGCGATCGCGGTCTTCAGCGGGCTGAAGCCCTGGATCGAGGACAGCCGCACGCTCACCGCGTACAGGGTGCCGAGCATCGCGAACATGCCCGAGACGGTGACGATCGCCGTCACCGCAAACCCGCGCTGGGTGAACAGGTCGAGCCGCAGCAGCGGCGCGGGGCGGCCTCGCTCCACGGCGATGAACAGCGCGAGGAACACCGCGGCGACAATGAACCCGATGATCACCTGGGCGCTCGCCCAGCCCGCCGTCGGGGCCTGGATGATCGCGAACAACAGGCCGAACAGCGCGAGCGCGATCGTCGCCTGCCCCGGCCAGTCCAGCGAGCGCCCGATCGGGGCCGAGGAATTGTCGGCAAGCGCCAGCGACACCAGCAGGCTGAGCACCGCGAGCGCCGCCACGAGCACGAACGCCCAGCGCCAGTTCGCCGTCGGGTCCGATCCCCACGAGAGCCTCACCACGAGGCCCCCGAGCAGCGGCGACAGGAAGCCGCCGGTCGACAGCGCCGCCGCGTAGATCGCAATCGAGCGTCCGCGCTCCTGCGCGGTGTGGGTGCCGGCGGCGATCGTGGCCAGCGACGTCGGGAACAGGGCGGCGGCGCCGATGCCCGCCAGCGCCTCACCGATCCACAGCACGAGCACGCGGCTCGAGGTCGAGGTGCCCATGCCCGGGGTGAGCACCGAGACGATCTCCCCGACGACGATGAGGCCGGCGCCGATGATCAGCAGGCGCTTGCGACCGAACAGGTCACCGAGCACGCCGAAGGACAGCTCGAACAGCGTCACCGGCACGAGAAACGCGTCGGAGATCCAGGTGAGCTGCGAGGCGCTCGTGCCGAGATCGAGCTGGAACAGGCCGTTGAGCACGGCGGGGATCGCGAGCGCGATCTGCCCGACGCACACGGCAAGCGCCGCCGCGATCAGCGTGCCGCGGGTGAGCCTCCACTGCTCAGACGCGCCGCCCGTCATCCCCTCAGCTGCGATCTCCATCCCGGGTCTCCTCCCGACGAATCTCACTGCGACGGGCGTCATCCTAACTCTCGTCTCCCGAACGCGTGGGCTCACCGCATCCGATGGGCGCGCAGCGCGCCCGACCGGCGTCTGGCAGCCTGACCAAACCATGCCCCGGATCTCGACGATCGGCGTCTATGGCTTCGACGGCGAGAGCTTCGTGGCGGCCCTCGACGAGGCCGGCGTGACGCTCGTGGTCGACGTGCGCCAGCGCCGCGGCGTGCGGGGGGCGCAGTACGCCTGGGCCAACGCTCAGCGCCTACAGCGCCGGCTCGCCGAGCACCGCATCGGCTACCTCCACCACGCGGAGCTCGCGCCGAGCACTGAGCTGCGCGAGCTCCAGTACGCCGCCGACGCCCGCACCGGCGCAGGCAAGCGCTCCCGGGACGTGCTGAGCGCGGAATACGTCGCCGGCTACACGCGCGAGGTGCTGGACGCGGTCTCGCTGCAACCCCTTATCGACGAGTTGCCGGTGCACGGCCGGGCGGCGCTGCTGTGCGTGGAGGCGGCGGCCGCCGCCTGCCATCGCTCGCTCATCGCCGCGCGGCTCGCCGAGCGCCACGGCTTCGCGGTCGAGCATCTGGGCGCGCAGGACGCCGGACCGCTGCCCCCGCCGATCTTCTGACGCGACCGGGTCGTCCGCGCGGCCCAGCGGCCTATCCGGCCGCGGGCACGCCGGTCAGCCCGCCGCGCCCGCGGTCAGCCCGCCGCGCCGGCGACCGGGACCTGGATCAGCCGGGGTCCGTCATCGGCGGGGATCGCCTCGCCGAGCGCCGCGGCGAGCTCCGCCACGGAGCCGCCGTCGCGGGCCGGCATCCCGTACGCGCGGGCGATCGCCGCG
>CAXTTD010000462.1:2610-3031 GCA_964246945.1 uncultured Solirubrobacteraceae bacterium
GTCCAGGCCCGGGAGGTCGAGGCCCGGGTAATGGGTCTCGCCCTTCGGTCCCCGCGGGCTCGGACCTCCCGACGCCGGCAGACCGGCGAACCACTTCAGGATCGCGTACTCGTCGTTGCGCAGGATCAGGAAGGTCACCGGGACCCGGTAGGCCACGGCAGTCCACAGCGCGGTGATCCCGTACTGCGCGGAGCCCTCGCCGAGCACGCACACGACCGGTCGCTGCGGCTGGGCCATCGCGACCCCGACCGCGGCGGCGATCCCGTAGCCGAGGCCGCCGCTCGCGCTGAAGTACCAGCTGCCGGGCGTCGAGAGCCGCAGCCGGTCACGGATCTCGAGCATCGAGGAGGGCGACTCGGCGACGCACACCCCGTCCTCGGGCCACGCCGCGGCGAGCGCGTCGAGCACGCTGGCGACGCTC
>CAXTTD010000463.1:0-3013 GCA_964246945.1 uncultured Solirubrobacteraceae bacterium
GCGTGGACTTCGACGGGCCCGCGCGCGGCGGCGCGCGCTATCGCGCGCCGCCCGGAGGGCGCGCGCGCCGCCCGAGCGCAGCCCAGCAGCGCGCGGCGGTCCGCGGCGCCGGCGAGCAGCTGCACGGTCTGCATCGGCACCAGGCACAGAGCGACGGGCTCGGGGAGGGTGAACTCCCGCAGGTCGGCGAGCACCGTCGCCACCGTGACCCCGGCCTCCGCGGCGCGCGCCTCGAGTACCCCCAGCAGCTCAGGATCGCGGTCCACGGCGGTCACCACGTCGCCGGCGCGGGCGAGGTCGAGGCTCACGCGGCCGGTGCCGGCGCCGAGATCGGCCACCGCTCCCTCCGCGCGGGCGGCGAGCTCTCGCCACAGCGCGAGGTCCTCGTGGTAGGCGCCGCACTCGAGGTCGTGCCAGATGACATGGGCCGACGGGCTCATCCGGCGGCGGTCCAGTAGCGTCCGACGTGACCGCGCCGGGAGAGCTCCCCGCGCAGCTCGAGCAGGGCGGTGTAGGTCGGCAGCACGAACACCCGGGATCCGGCGGCCGAGTCGAGCGCGTCGTCGAGGGCGGCGGGCAGGGCGGGCACGACGTGCAGCCGATCCTCGGGGATCCCCGCGTACTTGAGACGCAGCGCCAGCTCGGCGGCGCGGGTGCCCGCGCAGGTGACGTGCCGGGCGCGGCCGGCGAGCAGCTCGAAGTCGGCATCCCACACCCACGAGATGTCATGACCGTCGGCGGTGCGATCGTTGAGGACGGCGAGCAGGTCGAGCTCCCCGTCCTCGAGCGCGAGCGTCCGCAGCACCTCGTTGGCGCCCGTGGGGTTTTTGATCAGCAGCAGCGCGAGCGTGCGCTCGCCGATGGCGATCCGCTCGCCACGCCCGAACGCCGCACCGACTTGGGCGAGCCCGGCGGCGATGTCCACCGGCGCGACCCCGAGCGCGAGGCACAGCGCGGCGGCGCCGAGGGCGTTGTACACGTTGTAGAGGCCGGGCAGCGGCAGCGTGACCGCGACCGTACCCGCCGGGGTGCGCAGGTCGAAGGCGGCGGAGTCGGTCCCGTGCAGGAGGACGTTCTCGGCGCGCACCGCCGGCGCCGGACGCCCGGCGCCGCACGCCGGGCAGCGGTAGACGCCGAGGTGACCGAGATATACGGCGTCGTAGACGTACGCGGCCCCGCAGCGGCGGCAGTGGGTGGAGTCGGCGGCGTGCGGCAGGCGCGGGCTCGCGAGCGCGCGATCCTCGACCCCGAAGTAGATGACGCCCGCCGGATCACGCTCGCGACCGAGGTCGGCGACGAGCGGATCGTCGGCGTTGAGGGCGAGCCGGGCCGTCGCCGGCAGGGCGCGCACCATCGCCGCCCAGCGGTCGGCGATCGTCTCAAGCTCGCCGTAGCGGTCGAGCTGGTCGCGGAACAGGTTGCCGAGCAGGAGCGCGCGGGGGGCGAGCGCCGGCGCGACCGAGTCGAGCCAGAACTCGTCGATCTCGAACAGACCCAACCGGCCCGCGATCCGTCCCCGCCCGGCGCTCGCCGCGGCGAGCGCGGAGGCGATCCCGGAGGCCATGTTCGCGCCCGCGCGATTGTGCACGAGCCGATCACCGCGGCGTTCGAGGACCGTGGCGGCCATCGCGGCGCTCGTCGTCTTGCCGTTGGTGGCCGAGATGGCGGCGCAGCCCTCGGGCAGACGTGCGGCGAGCTCGGCGATCGCGTCGGGCGCGAGGCGCATGAGCAGCTTGCCGGGCAGACTTGTGCCCCCGCCGCGCCCGGCGCCGCGCACGAGCCCGCCGACCGCGCGGGCCGCGGCAACCTTGGCGTCGAGGGCGCTCATCGGGTCCGCGCGGCGGGCGGCGGGGCCGGAGGCTCAGCAGCGCTCCGCCACGGTTCCGGCTCGGCGACCGCCGCGGGGACGATGACGCGCATCGCGCCGGGCAGGACGGTGATCCGGGTCGGCAGCTCGGCGATCGGGTCCCCGTCGGCGTACACGGTGAACGGGCGGGAGGCGGCGATCTCGACGCTGCGCGCGCGCTGGGTCTGCACGACCGGCTGGTTGACGTGGCTTCCGGTGAACACCGTCGGCATGAGCATGAGCATCCGCGGGCGCGAGAGGTGGGCGATGGTGACGACGTCGAGCTGGCCGTCGTCGAGGTCGGCGGCGGGGGCGAGCTGCATGCCGCCGCCGTAGGTGCGGGAGTTGGCGACCGCCACCGTGTAACCGGTGAGCGTCCGCGGCCGGCCACCGTCGATGCTCACCGTGAAGCTCGCTGGGCGCCAGTGCGCGAGCGCCCGCAGCGCGCCGTAGGCGTACACGAGGTTGCCGTGCACCAGCCGGGCGGCGTTGGCGATCCGGTTGGCGTCGGAGTCGAAGCCGCAGGAAGCGATCCCAATGAAGCTGCGACCGTCGACCTCGCCGAGATCGAGGGCCCGCGGCGCGCCGCCGGCGAGCACCGCGCACGCCGCGACCGGCGACAGCGGGATGCCGAGCGCCCGGGCGAAGTCGTTGCCCCGGCCGCCCGGCAGTACGCCCATCAGCCCCTCGCCGCCCCGGAGCGCGTCGGCGACCGCCCCGATCAGACCGTCCCCGCCGAAGGCCACCGCGGTCTCGCCGGTGGCCGCCGCCGCGCGGGCGAGGACGCGCGCGTGCGCGAGATCGTGGGTCGCGGCGATGGTGTGGGGGAGGTCGAGTCGGGTGAGCTCGTCGCGTACCGCGGGCAGCATCCGCCCGGCCCGCCCGCCGCCCGCGGCCGGGTTGACGATGATGCGCAGCGGCGCGTTCATGCGCCGGCGAGGACGAGGTCGTGCAGGGTCGCGGCGATCGCCACCGGCGCCGGGTCATCCGCCGCCTCGGCCTCGGCGCGGCTCGTCACGCCGGAGAGGACGATCGCGCCGTCGATCCCCGCGGCCGCCGCGCCGGCGAGATCGGCGTCGAGGCGATCGCCGACCATCAGCGCCCGGCCGGGCGCGCGGCGGTCCAGCGCGGCGCGGCAGATGACCGGGTCGGGCGTGCCGGCGCGCC
>CAXTTD010000464.1:0-3007 GCA_964246945.1 uncultured Solirubrobacteraceae bacterium
GTCTTGATCAAGGGCAGGTCGGACAGGCGCGAGCCGAGCGCCTGGCGCACGGCGGACGGCTCGACGCCGAGCTTGCGCAGCACCGGCACCACCACGCCGCCGTCCTGCTCGAGCAGGACCGCGAGCAGGTGCTCGGGCGTCGTCTGCGGGTTGCGGCGCTCGTCGGCCAGCCGCTGGGCGGCCTGCAGAGCCTCCTGAGACTTGATGGTGAAGCGATCGGGTTGCATGGGCGGTTCCGGGGAAGTTGAAAGTTCTTAGTGAGGTTGACTAAGATTATCGCACGATCAGGCACCGATGGCAACCCGCTGCGAAACCGGGGCCGGCGCCAGCCGGCCCTCCCCAGAAGACCGGTGTCGGTCAGCTGACGTGGAGGGTCTTGCCCGCGCTCTGGCGGACGATCGCGCCGCTCGCGTTGATAACCGCGCCGTACACGGTGGCGGTCACCGTCTGGCGCGCCGCGAGGGCGACGCGGATGCGGCTGCGGGTGCTCGCCGAGAGGCCGATCGGGATCGTGCGCTGCCGGCGCGCGGTGAGCTCGTGGGGCGCCGAGAACGCCGACAACGTGGTCTTGCCGAAGTGGATCTTCGCGTACGCCCCCATCAGGCACTCGGTGGTGCACGACACCGTCGCCAGCAGGTGCTGGGCGGCGAGCTCGTCGTGCTGGGCGGGCAGGCGCAGCCCCACCCGCGTCTGCTTGGCCACCAGCGTCGCGGCCGCGGTGGCCAGGCCGGCGACGTTCACCGAGCCGAGACCCGACGCGTCGTCGTAGCCGGCGCGGGCGGTGCAGCAACCCAGCGAGCTGCCGAACACCGTGCCCGAGAGGTCGTTGCTGCCCGAGACGACGTCGGAGATCGTCGCCGCGGCGTCCGAGGAGCGGGAGATCTTGTACAGCAGCGGATTGGCGAAGCCGAGGTTCTGCTGCCCGCGGGCGTGCAGCTCCTGATCGATGAGCGCGAAGCCGGCGGCGAGCAGCGGGGTCCCCGCACTTGTGCCCCCGACGTTCACCCACGGGCTCGCGCCCGCGCTCTTGACGCAGTCGCTCGCCGAGCAGTAGATCTCGTAGCCCGGCAGCGGATCGGCGAGCATCGAGACGTCGGGGACCTCGCGACGGGAGGAGCTCTGCACCCCCTTCTGGTAGGACGGTCGGGGGAACGTCGAGACGCCCCCGCCGGCTCGTCGTTCCACACCACCTGGTCGGTGAGCGGGTTGGCGATCGTGTTCTGGGCGGAGAGCCGGACGTTCGTGCCCCCGACCCCGGTCACCCACGGTGAGGACGCCGGGTAGTTGACCGCGAGCCGGTCCAGCGGATTGCCGCTGGCGGTGAGGCAGGCGGTCGAGCCGTCGTCGCCGCTGGCCGCGAGCACCGACACCCCGGTGGCGGCCGCGAGCTCGAGGGTCGACTCCACGGCGTTGATGCCGGCCTGGCCGATCGCCGCCTGGGCATCGGGCTGGCAGGTCGACAGCGACGCCGAGATGACATCGGGGATGCGGCTCTTGGCGGCGAGCGGCTCGGTGAGCGAGCGCAGCACCTGCGAGGCCTCCGGCTCGGACTCGTAGACGTCGATCTCCTTGAGCTTGGGCGCGGCGGCGTCGAGCAGCTCGAGGTCGAGCGTCGACTCCCCGCCCGCCGGCAGCGCGGTGCCGATGCCCACGCCGTAGGCGTCGATCTTCGGCACCGGCAGCCCGAAGCACGACGCGAACGCGCGCACGTCGGCGGACTTGAAGCCGTCGATCTCGATCAGCGCGATCCGCTCGCCCTGGCCCTTGTACCCCGCGGCCTGGAGCGCCGAGTAGCCGTAGCTTGAGAGGTACTGGTTGGGGGTGAAGCCAGGTTGGGCGACCGCGGCCGAGCAGCCCGCGGCGGTGCCGGTGCGGTCCGGATAGGCGGAGGTCGCCGGGGCCGGGGTCGCGTCGTCCTCGAGCGGACGGGTGTCGAGGCCGACCACGCCGGTTACCGCACCGCGCAGTGCGGCGGGCACGTGGGTAGCGCGGCCGGGCGCGATGTAGTTCTCGGCGGGCTCCGCGCGGGTCGCGTCGGCGTGAAAGCGGTTCAGATCGGTGCCGAACAGCCGCTCGGCGGTGCCCACGGGCAGCGTCGCGTCGGCGAACAGCCCGGTGGGGTCGATGCGGACCCCCGTGGCCCCGGCGTGGCGCAGATAGCCGAGAACCCGCGCCCGGGCCGCCGGCGAGGCGCCGAAGCGACGGGCGAGGGTCGCCACCGGCGCGTAGTCGCGGTACTGCGGCGAGCCGGGCGTGGAGACCGCGGTGGCGAACCGGGCCAGACCGGCCGCGTCGATCCTCAGGGGGAGGTCGAGCCGGATCGTCCGGGTCGCGGGGGCGGCGCCGAGGCGGGTGATGGCGGGCGCCGAGTGGGCAGCGGACGAGGAGTGGCCGGACGTGGAGCGGGCGGACGGGGAGCGGCCGGACGGGGAGCGGCCGGACGGGGAGCGGGCGGCGAGCGCCTGTGGGGCGAGGACGGCGAGCGCGGCCAGGGCCACCAGCGCCGCGATCACGCGACGAGGACCCCGCCAGGTTGTCTGCATCACGTCTGGTCTCCCTGCTGTCGACGGCCCCGGCCGGGACGCACCACGCTCAGATCGTTGCACACCCGGGCGTCGCGGACGGCCAGTGTCGCGCCCGGGGCGCGGTCGGCTCAAGGGCGCTGGGCGGTGACGGGCTCCGTGCGATCGGGAGCCCCGGGCCTGTCCGGCGGCGAACGGACCGGGTCGCGCCGAGGCGCTCTCGGCGGCGGCCGCCGGGTGACGAGGACCGGACCGTGCCGGTTGCCGACGAGCCGCAGGACGTAGGCGTCGCGGGTCACCGAGTAGCGCAGCAGCGGGAACAGCAGGCGGACGAGCCGCGGGGTGACCGGACGCCGAGGACGCGGCATGCGGGGCTCGCGCGCGGAGCGACTACGGCGGCGGTCGACAACGAGAGCGAGTAGGGCCGTGGCCAGCACCGCCGCGGCGGCGCGGGCGCGGAGATACGGCGCCCGGCCGCCGGCGGC
>CAXTTD010000465.1:0-2980 GCA_964246945.1 uncultured Solirubrobacteraceae bacterium
CCGCCGCCGCCCCGACGCCCGCCGGAACAATGAGCCGGCGGCCATCCCGGTGACCGACCTCGATCACCGCTGCGGTGGCGCGATCGCCACGTTCCACGGCGATCAGCGCGCCGGCGTCGAGAACCAGGGTCAACGCCGCTCGGTGTCAGCCAGCCGAGCCCGCGCGTCCACGAGCTCGTGCTCGGTGAGCGGACCTCCGGAGGCTTCGAAGATCTCGGCGAGCACCCCACTCAGATCGTCGCGCTCGACCCGGCTGCGTGCGGCCTGGTTGAGCCAGTCGCTCACCGACGTGGCCTTGCCGGCGGCGACATCCTCTCGGGCGCGTGCGGTGACAGCGGGGTCAAGGCTCACCGAGACCTTGGATGTGGTCATACTTTTATCCTACCAAGCACCAGGCGGCGCTCACGGCCGTCCGATCCGTCGCACCGTCACCCCGTCGGTGCGCCACGAGGGATGGCGCAGCGCACCGCGGCCGTCGATCACCACCCGCGCCCCGGGAATCGCCTCGCGGGACAGCTCGGCGTAGCTCGCGTGGTCTGCCTGGAGGATCACCGCGTCGACCGGGCCGCCGTCCCAGGGGGTGAAGCCGAGCCTGCGCAGCTCGTCCTCGTCGTACAGCGGATCGCTCGCCACCGGTCGGGCGCCGGCCCGGGTGAGCTCGTCACGGACGCCGAACGCGCCGGAGAACGCCGTCTCCTTGACGTCGCCGCGGTAGCTCACCCCGAGGATGAGCACGGTGAGGTCGGCGAGATGCTCCCCGAGCTCGGTGGCGAGCAGCCGCACCGCGTAGGCGGGCATCTCCTCGTTCACCGTGCGAGCGGCGACCGGCAGCCGCGCGGTCGGGTCGCCGGCGAGGTAGAACCGCGGATACACCGGGATGCAGTGCCCGCCGACCGCGATGCCCGGGCGGTGCACGTGGGAGAACGGCTGGGAGTTGGCGGCGGCGATGACGCCGTCGATGTCAACCCCGATCGTGTCGGCGTAGCGCGCGAACTCGTTGGCGAGCGCGATGTTCACGTCGCGGTAGGTGGTCTCCACGAGCTTGGTGAGCTCGGCGGCCTCCGCGGAGCCCATCGGCCGGACCTCGGCCTCGAGGAACGCGCGGTAGAGCGCGACCCCGCGCGCCTCGCCGCCGTCGCTAAGACCGCCGACGAGCTTCGGGTAGGTCCGCAGGTCCTGGAAGATGCGGCCCGAGTACACCCGCTCGGGGCTGTGGATGGTGAAGAAGTCGGTCTCGGCGCGCAGGCCGGAGAGCTCGGCGAGCGCCGGCGCGACGCGCCCCCGCGTGGTCCCCACCGGCAGCGTCGTCTCGACGCACACCACGGTCCCGGCGGACAGGCCCCGCCCGATGTCCCGCACCACGGCGTCGAGCACCGCGTAGTCCGGCCTTGCCTCCGCGTCGACGACGAGCGGCGGCACCGCGATCACGAGATCGGCGCCGGCGGCCACCGCAGCGGTGGTGTCGGCGCTCGCCCGCAGCCGGCCGTCGCCGACGACCTCGGCAAGACCCTCGGCGAGTCCGGCCTCTCCGGGGAACGGCTCGCGGGCGTCGTTCACCAGCTCGACGACCCGCGCATCGACGTCGCAGCCGACCACCTCATGGCCGTGGCGGGCGATCTGCACCGCGATCGGCAGCCCGATCTTGCCCAGGGCGACGACGACCGCGCGCATCAGTCGAGCTCCGCGGGCACCACCGTTGACCCGGTGCGAGCGCTCTCGAGCACCGCCTCCGCGGTCCGCACGATCTCGACGCCCCGCTCCAACGACACGATCTCGGCGCCGGCGTCGCCCTCGAGCGCGTCGAGGAACGTGTCGAGCTCGACGGCAAGCGGCTCGGGACGCGCGAGCGCGTAGCGGATCACGTTGCCCTCGCTCACCCCGCGAAACTGCTGAGTCGTCGGCCACGAGATCCCCACTTCGGCGTTCTCGTAGAAGAACAACTCGCCGGAGAGGGTGTCCGCCTCGAGCAGCCCGCGCTCGCCGAGCACCCGCGTGCGCCGCTGCTTGGTAGGGGAGATGCGGTCGACGACGAGGTTGAACGCCGCCCCCGACTCCAGGGCGCCGGTGATGATCACGAGGTCCTCGTGGGCCTGCCCGCTGAGGTGCCGAGCCTCGGCGGAGAGCCGGGCGACCCGCGACTCCGAGAGCCAGCCGAGCACGTCGATGTCGTGGGTGGCGAGGTCCTTGACCACGCCGACGTCGCGCACGCGGCCGGCGAACGGGCCGCTGCGCACCGCCGAGATCGAGATGACGGTGCCGAGCTGACCCTCGGCGATCCGCCGGCGCAGCTCGCGCAGCGGCGCGTTGAAGCGCTCGACGTGCCCGACGGCGCCCCGCACCCCGTGCTCGCGGGCGAGGGCGACGATCTCGCGGGCCTCGCTCGCGGTGGCGGCCAGCGGCTTCTCGACGAGCACCGCGACGCCGGCGGCCATGAGCTCCCGGGCGACCGTCAGGTGCTGGTCGGTGGGCGCGGCGATGACCGCGAACTCGGGCGACGCCGTGCGGAGCAGCGCGGACACGCTGTCGTGGACGAGGCTCGGGTCCGCGACGCTGCGGTAGCGATCCCCGTCACGGTCGACGGCGCCCACGAACGCCACTCGGTCGCTCGCCGCCAGCAGCCGGGCGTGGTGGCGCCCGATCATCCCCAGGCCGATTACCGCCCCCCGGTGCGGGGGCGCCGTCTGGGTGGCGTCGGCCGTCATCGCACCGCGGGAGGCTAGCCAGATGATCGGTTGCGAGCTGCCCGGTCGGCTCGCCCCGGGGCTGTCCATTCGCAACGAATCGATGATGGGACTTTCGGCCCGTTCGTCGTGCGGCGCGTCGCGAGTGGGATGTTTCGGAACTGGGAGTGCCGAAACGTCTCACTGACCGCCGCGATCGGCGCGAGTGGGCAGAGATCCACGGGAGGTCGAGGGTCGGGCTCCAGAGGCCCGGGCCGGGGTCGGGGGGGCCGGGGGGCGCCGCCGTGGCGCGGGGGGGG
>CAXTTD010000466.1:0-532 GCA_964246945.1 uncultured Solirubrobacteraceae bacterium
CGGCGTACATCGCGTAGACGAGCGGCGAGGCGTGGCCCTTGGAGAAGATCAGGTGGTCGTTATTGGGGTTCTCGGGCGCGTCGTAGTCGTAATGCAGGTGCCGGGCCATCAGCACCGCCATGAGATCGGCGGCCGACATCGATGAGGTCGGGTGGCCCGAGTTCGCCGCGGCGGCCGCACGGATCGAATCGATGCGCAGGCGCTGCGCGAGCTGATGGATCTCTTCGTTGGTCATCGGGCTACCTCTGTCGCTGGCGGTCGTCGAAAATCTGTCTGGGGAGTGTGTGCGCAGATGCCCCCGGCGTCAAACGCCGCACCCGAGAAGTTCACCTACTCGATAGCACCCGGGCCCGGCGTAGAATCGGAGGATGACGGCAGCCGGTGTGGTCCTCCTCGTTGTCGGCGTTCTCGTTGGACTCAGCGAAGCGCATACTCCGACGCACGGAATCGCGGGCGGTGCCGGCGTCGCGCTGATGGCGCTCGGCCTCGCGCTGACCCTCGCCGGCCTAGGCGCCGGGGTGGCGATCGCGGG
>CAXTTD010000466.1:542-2947 GCA_964246945.1 uncultured Solirubrobacteraceae bacterium
CTGGGACGCGTCTATGGCAAGACCAATTCGGAGTTCGCCGCCCAGGCCGTGCTGCCGGACATGAAGGCGGCGGGCGGCGGCGCCATCGCGCTCACCGTGAGCCGCACCCAGGCGGTCCGCCACCAGCGGGTGCGCGGTGGCGCGGAGGGGCTGATCGGCGAACTCGGGGTGGTCCGCAGCTGGGCGGCGCAGGAGGGCCGGGTCACCCTGCACGGCGGGGTGTGGAACGCCCGTCGCTCAGCGAGTCCCGAGGACGAGCCGACGCCCGAGCTGCACGCCGGCGACCGGGTGGTCGTCGAGCGGCTGTCCGGACTCACCCTGTCGGTGCGGCCCGCCGAGAAGTGGGAGCTCCTGTAAACGGGGTAGCTCCACATCATGATCCTCACCATCATCGTCATCGTCCTCGTCGTGCTCATCGTCAGCGGAGCGGTGCTGCTCGCCAACTCGGTGAAGGTGCTGCGCGAGTACGAGCGCGGGGTGGTGTTCCGGCTCGGGCGGCTCACCGCCGAGCGCGGACCCGGCCTGCAACTGCTCGCCCCGTCGATCGACAAGATGGTGAAGATCTCCCTGCGCACGGTCACCCTCACCGTCCCCCCGCAGGAGATCATCACCCGCGACAACGTGCCCGCCCGGGTGACGGCCGTCTGCTACTACCGCGTGGTCGATCCCAAGCGAGCGGTCACCGCGGTCGAGAACTTCCAATCGGCGACGTTGCAGATCGCCCAGACCTCGCTGCGCTCGGTGCTCGGCGTCGCCGACCTCGACACGCTGCTCTCCGAGCGCGATCAGCTCAACGACTCGCTGCAGTCGGTGATCGACAATCACACCGAGCCGTGGGGGATCAAGGTGACGAGCGTCGAGATCAAGGACGTGGAGATCCCCGAACGGATGCAGCACGCGATCGCCCGTCAGGCGGAGGCCGAACGCGAGCGCCGCGCGAAGATCATCAACGCCGAGGGCGAGTTCCAGGCGGCGGCCAAGCTCGGGCAGGCCGCCGACGTGATCAGCCGCAACCCGGTGACGCTGCAGCTGCGCTACCTGCAGACGCTGCGCGAGATCGGGGCCAACCAGAACTCGACCGTCGTGTTCCCGATGCCGATCGACCTGGTGCGGCCGCTGATGGACGTCCTGAATAAGGCCGGCGGCGGGGCAACCGCGAACGGCGGCGACCCCGCGGCCAGCGACGACGGCGATCCGGCGACCCCCGGCCAGCTGCCGCTCGTGCCGAGCCTCGAGCTCGGAATCGGCGACGTGAGCGGGCTCAGCCCCGCAATCGGCGAGGCCGAACCCGCTCTGCCGGACCCGGCGCCGGAGCGGTCAGACACACCGGGTGCCTGACCAGGGCGGACCCGAGCCGGGCGCGGCCGACCCCGGCGAGGCGCCGGCACCACTCAACCCGGCGCTCGCCGAGGTCCGTTTCTGCCCGCGCTGCGGCCGTGAGGCGGACGTCGACTATCCGCGCAAGCTCACCTGCTCGCACTGCGGCTACCAGGCGTACTCCAACCCGAAGCCGGTCGCAGCGGCGATCCCGGTCGACGCCGCGGGGCGGATCATCCTGCTGCGCCGCGGATTCGCGCCCAGCCGGGGCCGCTGGGTATTCCCCGGCGGCTTCGTCGAGCTCGGCGAGTCGGTGGAGGAAGCGGCCCGGCGCGAGGTCGACGAGGAGCTCGGGATGGCGATCGAGCTCGGAAAACTGGTCGGGATCTATTCGCACGCGGAGGACCGCGTGGTGCTCATCGTCTACCGCGCCCGGGCGCTCGCGGAGCCCGGGACCTCACCCGAGGCGACCGAGGTGCGCGCGTTCGCGCCCACGGAGATCCCGTGGGACGAGCTCGCCTTCTGGTCGACCGCCCGCGCGCTGCGCGACGCCGTCGGCGACCCCGCCTGAGCCGCTCAACCCCTGCGAGGTCGCGATGGTGCACGAGGGCGCCCACAGCACGTAGCTTCTCGGCGTAGGCGATGCCCTCATCGCGCAGGAGATCGAGCTCGCAGGTGATGAGGAGGGCGGGCGCGATTCCCGCGATCCGGTCCGCGGCGGGCTTGTGCGCCGGCGAGACGAGCGGGTGGCTGCGGTCATCGGGGGCGTTGTTGAGAATCAGCGCCAGCCACGGTGCGACCACCGGCTTGCAAGCGCGGGCGTGCGCCCGTGCCAGCCGTGTTCATCACCAGGTCCGCAACCACACTGAGACCTCGAACGCCTGCTGAGGTGAGGCCGGAAAGGGATGTTCCGGGGCCACAGATAGTCGACGTTGACCACGACCGCAGGCATCTTCGCCGCGAGGTATCGGCACAGCGGGTCGTCCTGTTCAGGGTGGCCGACGACGAACCCGCCGCCATGCAGGTTGAACGTGGACCGGAGGATCGCCCTCGGGGACGGTCGGCGGGTAGTACATGGTGCACCGCGC
>CAXTTD010000467.1:0-2939 GCA_964246945.1 uncultured Solirubrobacteraceae bacterium
TCCCCGCCTGGGAGGCGATGAACCGTTGGGCCAGCTCGGACTCGGACATCTCCAGGGAGACCAGGGCGACGCCCGCGCCGGCGAGGCACGCGTGGTCTTTTCCGCCCGGCCGCCGCAGCTTTGCGTTACGTTTCGCGCCATGCACCTATTCACTACATATGCAAGCCGGCTCACCCGGAGGTCACACCGGCCGTTGGCGGCGTCGCTCGTCGCCTCCCTCGCCGTCGCCGGGACGGTGGCACTGACGGCAGGCCCGACGGCGAGCGCGAGCTCACGGCCCGCCGCCAGGCAAAGCGGCACCGTCGACGTGATCGCCGCCGGATCGCTCGATACCGTGCTGAGCAAGACGATCGATCCAGCCTTTCACAAGGCGACGGGCTACACGGTCCAACTGACCACCGGTGGATCGAGCACGGATGCGACCGAGATCAAGAACGGCGTCTCCGTCGAGGATGTCTTCATCAGCGCGGCGCCGAGCATCAACGACACGTTGCTCGGCACCAAGAACGGCAACTTGGAGAGCTGGTACGCGGGCTTCGCATATTCTCCTGACGTGCTTGGGTACTACCCCAAGAGCAAGTTCGCGCATGCGCTGAAGACCAAGCCGTGGTATGAGGTCATCACCGAGAAGGGCTTCCGTCTCGGGCGCACCGTGCCGTCCCAGGATCCGGGGGGCGTGCTCGCGCATGCCGAGTTGCTGAAGGCGGCCAAGCAGCACCCGAAGTACGGCGCGGCCCTGCGCAAGCTCGCCACCGAGTCCTCCGACGAGTACCCGGAGGACACCGAGGAGGCCAATGTCGTGACCGGACAGCTCGACGGCGCCTTCATGTACGAGGCCGACGCGAATTCGCAGAAGAGCCCGTTCGTGAAGCTGACCGGTGTGACCCTGGACGGCGACTACACGGTCACGCTGCTGAACAAGGCTCAGCACACCGCCGCGGGCGAGGCGTTCATCGAGTTCCTGCTCGGCAAGAGCGGCAAGGCCGCCATGAAGACAGATAAGTTCGGCATCACCTCACCCCCCAAGGTGAAGAATCCCAAAAGCGTCCCGACGGCTCTCAAGGGCGTCATCAAGTAAATGAGGTCTCGCAGGGCGCCGCGCCCGTTCGTGTGGCTCGGCGCCCTGCTCGTCCTCTACCTCGCGTACCCGGTCGGCGCGTTCATCGTCCGGGCGATCAGCGGCAGCGACGAAGGCTGGAACGGCTCGGGACTGTGGGCATCGGTGCGTGTATCGGTCGAGGGCGCCACGATCGCGGTGCTGATCGCCGTGTTCACGGCGATCCCGCTGGCCTACATCCTCGCCCATCGGCGAGGATGGATCGCGTCTGCGATTGGGCTGATCGTCCAGCTTCCGCTCGCGGTTCCGCCCCTGATCAGCGGCATTCTGCTGATTTACATCGTCGGCCCCTATACGTTTCTCGGCAAGCTCTCGGGCCAGCGGCTGACCGAGACGATGTATGGGGTGATCATCGCCCAGTTGTTCGTCGCCACGCCGTTCCTGGTGGTGGTGGCACGCAGCGCCTTCAGCGCCGTCGACCCGTCGCTCGGTGATGTTGCCGCCACGCTTGGCCACGGCCCGCTCGCGCGCTTTCTCCGCGTCGATGTACCGGCCGCGAGCGACGGGCTGCGGACCGGGTTGATCCTCATGTGGCTGCGGGCCTTTGGCGAGTACGGAACGATTGTGATCGTCGCCTACCACCCCTACACGCTTCCGGTGTACGTGGACAACCTGTTCTCCTCGGCGCCGCTGTCACAGGCGGAGGCGCCCACGATCATCGCCTTCGGAGTTGCGGCCTTGGCGATCATCGCCGGACGTCTGCCTCGGCCGCCGCGTCTGCGACGCAGGCGGCTGCCGGCGCCGGTCGCTCCGGTGTCGACAACGCCGACCCCGGTCGGCTTCGAGCTCAGCGCCAAGGTCGGGAGCTTTCGCCTGGAGGTGGCGCACCCCGCAGGCGGTCACCGCCTGGCGATAGTCGGGCCATCGGGCTCGGGCAAATCGGTCACGCTGCGGGCCGTCGCAGGACTGCTGGGCCGGCGCGCCGGCACCGTCACCTACGACGGCACCGACGTAACCCGGATCTCCCCGGAGAGGCGGCGGGTCGGATATGTGCCCCAGGGCTTCGGGCTGCTGCCCGGCCGTACGGTCTGGGAGCAGGTCACCTTCGGCGTGCACGCGGATTCCGGCCGCGCCGCCTGGTGGCTTCAGACGCTCGGCATTGACGAGCTCTCGGGCCGCCTGCCCGAGCAACTCTCCGGTGGCCAGCGCCAGCGCGTGAGTCTCGCCCGGGCACTGGCGGTGGACCCGCAGATAGTGTTGCTCGATGAGCCGTTATCGGCGCTCGACGCGCCGGTCCGCGCGCAGCTGCGGCGAGAGCTGCGACGCCTCCAGCGCGAGGTGAACCTCTCGACCGTGATCGTCACCCACGACCCGGAGGAAGCGGCGATGCTCGCCGACGAGGTCGTGGTGATCGCGGCCGGCCGGGTGCTCCAGTCCGGTAGCTGCCGTGAGGTCTATCAGCGGCCGAGGTCGGTCGAGATCGGGCGGCTGCTGGGTATCGACAACCTGTTCGAGGCAGTGTCGGGGCAGGCCGGCTACCCGGCCGGCCTACCCGCTAGGCACCCGCCCGGCACGCCCCTGCTCTGGCAGGTGCCGCCTGACGCGGTGCGGATCGACGCCACTTCTCGCAACGCGAACGGCGCCCCGGGAAATCTCGGCAACGGGCGGGTGACCGACGTCATCGACCTCGGCCGAAGCGTCGAGGTCGTGGTAGCGATCGAGCACGGGAGCGAGATCCGCGCGAGGATGCCGGACCTGCCGGACCTGGCCGTCGGCACGGGCTGCCGGATCGATGCCGATCCGGCAGCGGTCTCGCTCTGGGCTCAGTCCGGCGCGGCGGTGGCCGGGGCGTGGAAGACGGCGCCGCTGGAGGCCTGGCGCA
>CAXTTD010000468.1:0-2030 GCA_964246945.1 uncultured Solirubrobacteraceae bacterium
CCATTGCGATCGAATTACTGAACGCTGGCACGGGGAGGCTCGCCGGGGCGGCGGTCACGACTCTCATCCGTGGCGTCGAGGTCTCCGAGGCGGCCTCGGTGGTCGCCGCCGACCCCGCGGTCCGCGCCGCCATGGTGGCTCAGCAGCGGGCGCTGCTGCGCTCCGGAGGGGGCTGGGTGGCCGAGGGCCGGGACATCGGCACCGTGGTGTGGCCGGAGGCGGAGCTCAAGGTGTTCCTCACCGCCTCCCCGGAGGCTCGGGCGGCCCGCCGCGCCGCAGAGCGGGGGGTGCCGGCGGCCGAGGTGCTCGCGGAACTCGCCGCCCGCGACGTGCGGGACACCGACCGCGAGGCCTCGCCGCTGCGGGCGGCGCCGGACGCGGTGACGCTCGACACCACGGGCATGACGCTTGAGGAGGTCGTCGATCGCCTCGCCGCACTCGTCTACCGTTGAGCAGTCATGAAAGTCGCCATCGTCGGATATCCGAACGTCGGCAAGTCCTCGCTGGTGAACCGGCTCACTGAGAGCCGCGAGGCAGTCGTCCACGAGCGCGCGGGGATCACCCGCGACCGCAAAGAGCTCACCACCGAGTGGAACGGGCGCGCGCTCACGCTCGTCGACACCGGTGGGGTCGACCTCGAGGACTCCGATGCGCTGGCCCGCCAGATCCAGGAGCAGGCGCGGACGGCGCTCGTCGACGCCGACGTCGTGGTGCTCGTGGTCGACGCCCGCGCCGGGCTGCGCCCGGGCGACCGCGAGGTGGGGGAGATCCTGCGCCGCACCCCGTCCGGCAAGGGCGCCGGCAGCGTGCCGGTGCTCGTCGCCGCCAACAAGATCGACTCGGTACGCGACCTGCCGCTCGCCGTCGAGTTCTACGCGCTCGGCTTCGGCGAGCCGATCGCCGTCTCCGCGGCGCAGGGTCTCGGCACCGGTGACCTGCTCGACCGGATCGCCGCGCTCGCGCCGGAGGTGGCCGAGGCCGAGCCCGACGCGTCGGATCCGGTGCGCCTCGCGCTCATCGGCCGACCGAATGTCGGCAAGTCCACGCTGCTGAACCGCTTCGCGGGTACCGAACGGGTGATTGTCTCCGAGCTCGCCGGCACGACCCGGGACGCGATCGACCTGCCGTTTCGCTACGGCGAACGCGACGTCGTGCTCGTCGACACCGCCGGCATCCGGCGGGCCGCGAAGGTGGGGGACTCGGTCGAGTACTACACGACGCTGCGCTCTGAGCGCGCGGCCAAGCGGGCCGACGTCGCCCTCGTCGTCTGCGACGCCAACGACGGAGTGACCACCCAGGACCTGCGGATCGCCGAGCTCGCGATGAAGTCCGGCTGCGCCACGGCGCTCGTGCTCAACAAGTGGGACATCACCGACGAGGTCGACCTCGACCACGAGCGCGCCCGGGTCAAGCAGAAGCTGCGGCTGCGCCCCCGCGTCCTTACCGCCTCCGCGAAGACCGGGCGCCACGTCGACCGGCTGCTCGTCGAGGCGATCGCGCTCGCCGACCGCTCGCGCACCCGGATCCCCACCCCGCAGCTGAACCGCTTCCTCTCCGAGGTCGTCGCCGCCCGCCAGCCCCCGGTGGGCAACTCCGGCAAGGGCGCCCGCTCGGGCCACCGGCTGCGGCTCATTTTCATGACCCAGACCTCCGAGCGCCCGCCGCGGTTCTCGATCCAGGTCAACTCCCGGGCCCGGGTGACCCGCGACTACGCGTACTTCGTGGAGAACCGCCTGCGCGAGCGCTACCGCCTGGAGGGCGTCCCCGCGATCATCGACTTCGTCGAGCGCGGCGAGCAGCGCGTCGACACCGAGCCCGCCCGTCACGCCCGCCGCCGCCCGCCGCTCTTGCGAACACGCCCTCGCCGACTAGTAAGGAAAGCCTTTCGGAGAGCACCGCTTTCGGTATGCCGAGGTGGGCGCGGAAGTCACTGAATCGGCGGACGCCATAGAAGGCATCCCGTACCACCAGCAGCGTCCACCGCTCACCGACGATCTCGAGTGATCGGGCGATCGGGCAACTCTCTGCGG
>CAXTTD010000468.1:2040-2934 GCA_964246945.1 uncultured Solirubrobacteraceae bacterium
GCCTGAGCGACCGTCACCGCGCGAGCGCGGGGAAGCCCGCTTTTCCGGAGGAAGGATTTCGAGTAATGTCGTCGGGGGAATGGCGACGAATTCTTTGATCGCTCTCATCGTGGGCGTTCCGGCGCTGTTGGGCGCGATCGCAATCGCGATCAACGATGCCAGACGCTCGGGTTCCCGGTCCTCGGCAAGGGGAACGGCATCGTTCGTCGGCGCGTCACCGGTCAACGCGCCGCGGGCGGCGATCGCCAGCGCAGCACCGCCGCCCGCGGCGATCCCGGTGGTGGGCTCCCCTCGGCTGCCCGAGGCATCGCTCGTCGTGGTGCCCGAGGCGGTGGCTCAGCCGACTCCGCAGGTCGGGCTGGAGGCGATTGCCGAGCCGACACCTGAGCCCGACAGGAGCGAGCCTAAAGCCGGAGGATTCGCGGCTCACGCGTCTGCCGCGGATTCCCAGCACGGGGACGACGGTGTGTCGGTGGACGAGCTGCTCGCGGAGGTGGAGGTCGACCTCCGGTCGATGCCGGAGAGAGAGCCCGCAGCGGACGGCCAACCTGCCGCGAACGACACGCCCACGACGACGCCAGAGCCCTCACCGACAATCGGATCCCTGTGGACGGCACCGCGGCATCCCCAGGGCGTCGCCGTGCGCGGCCCCCGCCGGTCCCAGGGTCGGAAACTGCTCGTCGCCGCCGGCGTCGGAGCGGCTCTCGTGGTCGTGCTCGCGCGCCGCTAGCCCGCGCCGCGCTCACGCGCCGCACCCCCGTCTAGATTCGTCTGACGTGATCGCCCGCGTGCTGCCGCTCACCCGCACGCGTGCGGTGCGCGGCGCCTTCGACTACCACATCCCGGAGGCGATGGCGCCGGAGGTGGGCGTGGGGACGCTGCTGCGGGTGCCGT
>CAXTTD010000469.1:0-2932 GCA_964246945.1 uncultured Solirubrobacteraceae bacterium
GCATCAGCCCCCAAGCTACGGAGATGTGCGCGGCGGGGTTTCCGGCAGCCGAGGCCGCCCGACGGATCCCGCTCGGCCGCTTCGCCGAGCTTGACGCCGGCGAACGGATCGTGCAGAACGTGCTCGCCGTCTACTACGAGCTCGACCCGACCATGGAGAAGGCCGACATGATGGGCATCTACGACCAAATGGCCGACATGCACTTCCATGGTCACGACCACGCCCCGGCCACGACCGAGTAGAGGAGACGATCATGAGACTCGTCACTTTCGAGGTCGAATCGACACTCGGCCATCACCGCCGGACCGGTGCGCTCAGCGGCAACCGGGTCATCGACCTGTCCGCGGCCCGTGCCGACCAGCTTCGCCGACGCGGCCGCCCGGCGGCGGATCGCGTCGCCGCCGCGGAACTGCCGAGCGACATGCTCGCCCTGCTCGAACTCGGCGAGCCCGCGCTGGAGAGTGCGCGGGAGGCGATCGCGCACGCCGAGACCGAAGGGCAGGAGGACGCTCCCGGCCAGATCAGCTACGCGCTCGATGACGTATGGCTGCTGGCGCCGATCCCGCGCCCGCCGAGTCTGCGCGACTTTATGGTCGCCGAGGAACACGTCCGCCGCTCCTTCAAGGACGACCCGCCCGCGGAGTGGTGGAACATCCCCGTCTACTACAAGGGCAACTGCGAAGAGATCTACGGCCCGGAGGACACGATCCCATGGCCGGCCTACACCGAGAAGCTCGACTACGAGCTCGAGATGTGCGCGGTGATCGGAGCCTCGGGGCGCAACATCACCGCCGAACGGGCCGACGAGCTGATCGTCGGCTACACGATCTACAACGACTGGAGCGCGCGCGACATGCAGATGCGCGAAATGAGCGTCGGCATCGGTCCCGGCTACGGCAAGGACTTCGGCAGCTCGATCGGACCCACGATCGTCACCAAGGACGAGTTCGATCGTGACAGCGCGAAGCTCGAGGCACGGATCGACGGCGAGGTGTGGTCCTCGGGCACGCTCGGCACGATGCACTTCTCCTTTCAAGAGATCATCGCCTGGGTCTCCCAGGACCAGACGCTGCGCCCCGGAGATCTCCTGGGCAGCGGCACCGTCGGCGGTGGCTGTGGGTTGGAGCTCGATCGATGGATCTCGCAGGGCTCGGTTGTTGAGCTCGAGGCCGAGGGAATTGGTGTCCTGCGCAACTACGTCTCGGCCCGCGGGGCGGGTCCGATCCGCGCCAGCGAGCGTCGCCCTGGCCAGCCCGTGCCGAGTGCCGCCTGAGATGAGCGCGGAGACGGTCGATGGCGGCGCGCCCGCGCCCCCCCCGCCCGCGGCGCCATCGGCGCTGACGATCGCCAGCGGGCGGACCGGCCCCGCCGTCCTGCGCGACGGCGTTCCCCGGGCGCCTGACCAGCCCCTGCTGGTCTTCGAGGACGAGCAGGGCGCGGTCACGACCTACAGCTGGGCGGACATCGACGTCCGGGTCCGTCAGCTCGCCGGCTTGCTGCGTGCCCAGGGCGTCGGGCAGGGCGACCGGCTGCACGTCCATCTCCCGAATCGACCGGAGTTCCTATTCACCTGGTTCGCCGCGGCCTACCTCGGCGCCTCGATCGTCCCGACCAACGTGGCGGCCAGCCCGCACGAGCTCGCCTACATCCTCGAGCACGCGAGCGCGACGGTGTCGGTGACCGGCGCCACCGGCCGGGACCTCGTCGTGCGGGCGCGGGAGATCGGCAAGATCGGGGGGCGGCTGCTCGACTGCGACCGGGGCGCGCTCGATGCAGGCCCTGAGTACGCCCTCGCTCCCGAGCAGGCGGCGGCCGCGCCCGGCGACGAGCTCGCCGTGATGTACACGTCCGGCACGACCGCCAAGCCGAAGGGTGTCCGGATCACCCAGGCCAACTACGTCTACTGCGGAGAGGTCGTGGCAGCCCATCTGCGGCTTGATCCGAGTGACCGCTTTCTCACCATGCTGCCGCTGTTTCACGCCAACGCCCAGAACTACTCGACGATGGGCACGCTCGTCGGCGGCGGGACGCTGCTGCTGATGGCGCGCTTCAGCGCAAGTCGCCTGCTCACCCAGGCGGCTCGTCACGATGCGACCGTGGCCAGCCTGTTCGCCGCGCCGATGCGGATGATCCTCGCCCAGACGCCGAGCGCCGACTGGCGCGCTCACCGATTGCGAACGGTGATCTTCGCCCAGAACCTCACCGCCGACGAGTACGCGCGCTGGGATGCGATGATCGGTGCTCCGCTGCTACAGATCTACGGGATGACCGAGACGGTGGGACCGCCGGTGATGAACCCGCTGCGCGGTGTGCGCCACCCGGAATCGATCGGCCGCGTGGTGCTCGGCTACACCTGCCGGGTCGTGCGGACGGACGGCGCGTCGACCCAGGTCGGAGAGCCCGGCGAACTGCTGATCGGCGGCGTCCCCGGCCTGTCGCTGATGGCCGGCTACCTGCACGACGAAGTGGCGACCGCCACGGCGATGCACGACGGTTGGCTGCATACCGGGGATGTCGTCACCGTCGACGACACGGGCTTTCTGCGGTTCGTCGACCGCCAGAAGGACATGATTAGGCGGGCCGGGGAGAACGTCGCCGCCAGCGAGGTCGAGGCCGTCCTGCTCGCCCACCCGGCGGTCCGCGACGCCGCGGTCATCGGCATCCCGGACACGATGCGCGGCGAACAGATCATCGCCTTTGTCGTCCTGCACGAGGACCGTGCTCTGGATCCCGACGAGCTAACCCAGTGGTGCGCCGACCGGCTGGCGCGCTTCCGAGTTCCCTCGGTGATCGAGTCGGTCGATCACCTGCCTCGGACGGCGGTCGGCAAGACCCAGAAGCACCTGCTGCGTCGTCGGTTCATGGACGCTTCGGATTCAACGCTCCCCGACCCGCGTCCGTGACGGCGCGACGTGCGATCCGACAGCACTAG
>CAXTTD010000470.1:0-2928 GCA_964246945.1 uncultured Solirubrobacteraceae bacterium
GGCATCGACGGTGGCGAGATCCTCGGGGGTGTCGACGTCGAGCGCCAGCGAGTCGACCGCGACGCTCTGCCCGGCGATGCCCGCCTGCTCGGCGAGCGCGAGATGGCGCGCATGGCTACCCTCGCCAAAGGACGGCGTGAACGCGTCCGGCGGGGTGATCAGCAGCGCGTTGGTGCCGGTGCCGTGGCGATCGGGGACGACGAGCACCGACCGGGTGCCCGCGCGGTGGCGCCCGCGCGCGGGGCTCTCGGGGGGGCGCAGCAGCGGGCAGTCGCCGGGGACGAGCAGCACGCGCTCGGCGCCGAGCTGCAGCGCGCGGGCGATGCCGCGGTTCACCGCCTCGTTATGGCCCTCGTCGGCGTCCTCGACGACATCGGCACCATAGCCGGCCCCGATCCGCTGGGCGACGTGATCGGCGGTGACCACGAGCGTGCGCTCGACGGTCTCGGCGCGGCGCAGCGCGATCAGGGCGTCGGAGAACATCGCCTCCACGAGCGCGCGGCGCGGCGTGGGGTCGAGCTCCGTGGCGAGCCGCTGCTTGGCGCGGCCGAGCGTCTTCAGCGGAAGGATGGCGAAGGTACGCATCGGGGGGTCACGCTACTGCACGCGTCCGGACCTCACACGGCCCGCACCGGCGCGGGTCGTGTGCTATGACGCCGGCCGGGCGGCGCCGAGGCCGAGCGCGAACTCGAGCGTCGCGGCAGCGACCTCGCGACGCTGCGCCGGGGTGCCGAGCACCACGTCGCGCTCGAGCGTCGGGAGGCGGCGGGAGCGCTCGTCGGCGACGAGGCCGTCGGCGAGCCCGTCGTAGTGGCCGGCGATCCCGTCGGAGTCGAGCGTCTGTCCCGCCCAGCGCAGGCACTCGGCGGTCGGGCCCTTGAGGACGGCGCCGGCCACCAGGGGGCTCACCGCGACCACCGGAGCGGGGCTGGCGGCGATTGCCTCGGTCATGCCCGGCACGGCGAGGATCGGCCCGATCGAGATGATCGGGTTGGAGGGGCCGACGACGATCGCCCGGGCGCTGCGCAGGGCGGCGAGGACCTCCGGGGACGGGGTCGCCGCGGCGGCGTGGCGAAATTCGACCTCGTCGATCGGTCCCTGGCCGCGACGGCGGATGAGGAACTCCTGCAGCGGATGCCACCGCCCGTCGGCGAGCACCCGGGTCCGCACCGGCGCGTCGCACATCGGCAGCACCCGGGCGGCCACGTTCAGGGCGGCGGTGATCGCGGCGTGGGCCTCGGTGACGCGGCGGCCCCGGGTGAGCGCCTGCGCCCGCTGCAGGGCGATCGCGAGGTCGCGGTCGCCGAGGTTGAACCACACGTCCTCACCGAGCGCCCGCAAGGCCTCCATCACCGCGAACGTGTCGCCGGCGAGGCCCCAGCCGCGCTCGTCGATCGCGTCGGCGAGCCAGAAGGTGACGAGGTCGGGGTCGGGGGAGACGTAGCCGCCGTAGATCTCCACGTCGTCGCCCGTATTCGCGATCACGACGAGCGCCTCGCCGACGACGTCGAGCATGCCGCGGGCGAGCTTCGCGCCCCCGGTTCCCCCCGCGAGTACTACGACGGGACCGTCACCGGCGGGACACATGGCGCGCCAGTCTAGATCTACCAGAGGCGGCGACTGCGAGGGTGGGTCAATCCCGAGTTGTCCGCGCGGGGGCGGCGCGGGCGGACCGCAACGACCCCGGACCGATGCGCCGAGCCCTCCGCGGAATGTTGCCGAGGCGGCGGATCGGGTTAGATGCGTGTCGATGAACATCGCATTCGACACGCGCGACCGGGCGCCGCGGCTATGACCGAGTCGCTGAGCGAGGCGACGCGGCTCGAGGTCGCGCTGCTCGAGGTCGCGGTGGCCGCCGCCGATGCGGCGGCCGCAGAGCTCGTCGCCCGCTTCGGGCATCGGCAGGCGGACATCCGCTCCAAGTCAAGCCCCACCGACCTCGTCTCGGAGGCCGACGTCGCCGCCGAGGCGGCCATCCGCGACGTGCTCGGCGCCCGCCGGCCACAGGACGCGATTCTCGGTGAGGAGGGCGGCGCCACCGGGGAGGGCGATCTGCGCTGGGTGATCGATCCGCTCGACGGCACCACCAACTTCCTGTTCGGGGTGCCGCAGTGGGCGGTGAGCGTCGCCTGCGAGGACGCCGACGGCGCGCTGGTGGGCGTCGTGCTCGACCCCAACCGGGGCGAGCGGTTCGCCGCCACCCGGTCGGGACCGGCGACGCTGGACGGCGAGCCGATCGCCGCCTCCGGGGCCGACACGCTCGCCACCGCACTGGTGGCCACCGGCTTCGGCTACGACCCCGACATCCGCGCCCGCCAGGCGGCGGTGCTCACCCGGGTGCTGCCCGCGGTGCGCGACATCCGCCGTGCCGGCGCCGCCGCGATCGACCTCGCGTGGCTCGCGTGCGGCCGCTACGATCTGTACTGGGAGCGCGGCGTCAAGCCGTGGGACATCGCGGCCGGCGGACTGCTCGCCCGGCGGGTGGGGTTGCAGACCCTGCGCCTGGAGGAGAACGAGGAGGGCCCGGCCGGCATCCTCGTCGGCCCCGCTTCGCTGGTGGCCGAGCTGCGGGCGCTCGTGCTCGGTGGCTGAGCGGCCGGGCGGTGCCGCGGGGGCGCCGGCGCGAGCTCGCCCCGCTGCGGTGCCGGGGACGCGCGCCCTACACTGGCCCCGCGCGAGCGGCGGTGGTGGAACGGTAGACACGACGGACTCAAAATCCGTTGTCCGCGAGGACGTGAGGGTTCGAATCCCTCCCGCCGTACCTTGGTTCGGACTGCACGCGCTCGGCCGGGGCGAGGGCACGTTCTCACATCTCGCCCCGCCCGCCGCGCATCGCAATGCGTAGGCTCTCACCGAAACCCTCCGCGGAAAGGCGACGGCGCGAATGAGCGATCTGGAAGCCGAGATCAAGGAGCTCCTGTCGGGGCA
>CAXTTD010000471.1:0-2917 GCA_964246945.1 uncultured Solirubrobacteraceae bacterium
GGGACGCCCCCGGGGGGCACGAGCGCACGGAACCCGTGGGCCGGCGCGGACGCGCAGGGGGCGAGCAGCGCGACGGCACCGGCGGCGAGGGCGAGCACGCGCTCGCGGCGCACGCGGGGGGGCATACCCCGTCAATCGGTCTCCCTCAGAGCGCGGCTGAGCCCGTTCCTCCGAGAACTGGACGAATGACCCGGGGGACCGCCGGCGACCGGTCCGCGGGCTGACCTACAGGGGGATGTTGCCGTGTTTGCGGCGGGGTCCCGGCTCGCGCTTTGAGTGCAGCGTGTGCAGCGCGGTGACGAGCTTGGGGCGGGTCTCGTGGGGGAGGATCACGTCGTCCAGGTAGCCGCGCTCAGCGGCGACATACGGGTTCGCGAAGTGCGCCTTGTACTCATCGATGAGCTCCCGGCGGCGCGGCTCGGGATCCTGCGCGCCGGCAAGCTCGCGCCGGTAGACGATGTTCACCGCGCCCTCGGGCCCCATCACCGCGACCTCGGCGGTCGGCCACGCGAGGTTGTAATCGGCGGCGAGATGCTTTGAGCCCATCACGTCATAGGCGCCGCCGTACGCCTTGCGGGTGATCACCGTCATCTTCGGCACCGTCGCCTCCGCATACGCGTAGAGCAGCTTCGCGCCATGACGGATGATCCCACCCCACTCCTGGGTCGTGCCCGGCAGAAAACCGGGAACGTCACAGAAGGTGAGGATCGGCACGTTGAACGCGTCGCAGGTGCGGATGAACCGCGCCGCTTTCTCCGAGGACTCGATATCCAGCACCCCCGCCAGCTGCGCGGGCTGATTGCCGACCACGCCCACGCTGAAACCATCCAGGCGCGCGAACCCGCACACGATGTTCCGCGCGTAATGCTCGGCGACCTCCAGGAACTCGCCGTCGTCCACCACGCGACGGATCACCTCCCGCATGTCATACGGCTTGTTCGGACTGTCGGGGACGATCGAGTCGAGCTCGGGGTCCTCGCGGGTGGGGTCGTCGGCGGGTGCGACGCGCGGCGCGGTCTCGAGGTTGTTCTGCGGCAAAAACGACAGCAGATACCGCGCGTCCTCCAGGCACTGGTCCTCATCATCAGAAGCGAAATGCGCGACGCCCGACTTCGCGTTATGCGACATCGCGCCACCGAGCTCCTCAAAGCCGACCTCCTCCCCGGTCACCGTCCGGATCACATCCGGGCCGGTGATGAACATGTGCGAGGTCTCCTTCACCATGAAGATGAAATCGGTGATCGCCGGCGAGTACACCGCGCCGCCCGCGCACGGGCCCATGACGAGGCTGATCTGCGGGATGACGCCGGAGCAGCGCACGTTGCGCAGGAACACGTCGCCGTAGGCACCCAGCGAGACGACGCCCTCCTGGATCCGCGCGCCCCCCGAATCATTGATCCCGACCACCGGGCAGCCGATCTTCACCGCGAGATCCATGATCTTGCAGATCTTCTCCGCCATCACCTCCCCCAACGAACCGCCGAACACCGTGAAATCCTGGCTGAACACGCACACCCGGCGCCCGTCGATGGTGCCGTGCCCGGTCACCACCGCATCTCCGTAGGGGCGTCGGTCCTGCATCCCGAAATCCAACGTGCGATGACGCACGAACGTGTCCATCTCCTGAAAGGAACCGGGGTCGAGGAGCTTCGCGATCCGCTCCCGCGCGGTGAACTTCCCCTTCTCGTGCTGCTTATCCACCGCCGCCTGGCCGGCATTGTGGATCGCGTGCTCGCGCAGCTCATGCAACTGGGCGAGCTTCGCCTCGGCGGTCTCCGGAACGGTGGTGTCGCTGCCCGCCTCGACGCTCGTCTCGGGGGCGGTGTCGGCGGTGTCGGTCATTGGCGGGCGAGTCTATTTGCTCACGCGGTGGCGGCGGCCCTTCCCCGGTCGGCGGCCCGATGGTCCGAGCGGTCAGAGAGGTCAGAGTTCTCCGTGGGGGACTTCGGGTCAGGCGCCCTCGGGCACCGGAGGATCGGCGGGGGCGCGCCAGGCCCCCACGAGCGCCACCAGCACGAACGTGATCACCCCCAGCCCGATCGCCACGTCGGCGAGGTTCATCGACCCCGAGGATGCGGCCGGCTTCAGCCAGTCGACGACGCCGCCGCGCAGCGGGCCGGGGGCGCGCAGCAGCCGGTCGAGCAGGTTGGAGACGCCGCCACCGAGCATCAACCCGACCGCCGTCGCCGTGGCTCCCGAGCGAACGCGCCGCGCGAGGCCGAGAAGCAGCCCGACCGCAGCGAGGGCGAGCAGCGAGACGAGCTCGGGATGGCCGGTGAGGCGGTTGCCCGAGCCCGCGAAGTTGCGGTAGAGCTCGAGGTGCACCAGACCGCCGGCGACCGACACATCGCCGCGACCGGTGAGCTCGCGCACGGCGAGCGCCTTGGTGAGCTGGTCGAGCCCGATCACGAGCACGATGATTGTGATCAGCCGGCGGCGGGGTCGGACAGCTCGGCGGGTGGGCGCGAGATCAGGCGCCGATTGACCGTGCGCGATGAGGGTTTCCGGCTCCGTGGCGCCCTCGCAGCCACCGGAGGTGCCCCGACGGATCGCGATCACGTTCGGAGCGTACCGACCCAGGACGCCGCTCATGGCTGAGCACCGCGTCCGGACCGGCCGGGTGTCTCGCGGTCGATCTCGCGCCACGCCTCGCCGGGCCGGAGATCGTTGTCCGAAATGCCGCGGATAGCGCGGCAAAGCGGCCGACGATCGTCGTTGAACGAACCGGTGGCGCGAGATCGACGAGCGGGAGGCGCGGCGGCCGGGGCGCGCTGAATCACTGTCAGCCGGCGGGCGGCTCAGCCGTCGGCGACACCGCGGAGCGCGGCGAGAGCCACCAGGCCCACCGCAAGGGCCGCGGCGAGCGCGCCGCCGAGGGTGACGAGAGCCGTGCGGTGCAGGTCGATCGCGCCGATGC
>CAXTTD010000472.1:0-2905 GCA_964246945.1 uncultured Solirubrobacteraceae bacterium
GGCGACCACCGCGCTGGCCGCCTGCCCGTGCGAGATCAGCAGCCACATCCCCGCCCACAGCCGATAAGGCGCGGCCACCACCCGGAACCACACCGCGCCAGGCCCAACTCCCGGTGGAGTCGCGCCGGTCGCCGCGCGCGGCCGGGGCGCCGGGCGGGCGCCCCCCCCCCCCGCCCCCCCCCCCCGGCCGCCCCCCCCCCGCGGTGCGCTCGCTCGCGCAGCGCTCTGGAGCCGAGGTGAGCGTGTCGAGCACGCTGACGCGGCGGCCGAGCGCCGCGGTGGAGACCGCCGCCTACTTCGTGGTCGCCGAGGCGCTCACCAACGCCGCCAAGCACGCACCCGGGGCCCGCGCCGAGGTGAACCTCGCCGAGCACGGCGGCGACCTGTTCGTCGAGATCACGGACTTCGGCTCCGGCGGAGCGATGATGGCCGGCGGTGGGCTCACCGGGCTACGCCAACGGGTCGAGGCGCTCGACGGGCGCCTCGGGCTCACGAGCCCCGCGAACGTCGGCACCCAGGTCGAGGCGGTGCTGCCGTGCGGGTGGTGATCGTCGAGGATCATGCGCTGCTGCGCGAGGGGATCGTCGCGCTGCTTGCCGAACAGGAGATCGAGGTGGTCGCGCAGGCCGACGATGGACCGGGGTTGCTGCGGATCGTTGAGGGCCACCATCCGGATCTCGCGATCTGCGACGTGCGCCTGCCGCCGACGTTCACCGACGAGGGGATCCGGGCGGCGCTGGAGGCCCGCCGACGCCATCCCACGCTCGCCATCCTCGTGCTCTCTCAATACGTCGAGCCCGCCTACTCGGCGGAGCTGCTGGCGAGCGGCGAGGGCGGGGTCGGCTACCTGCTCAAGGAGCGGGTGAGCGAAGTGCGTACGTTCGTGGAGGCGGTGCGCCGCGTGGCCGACGGGGGCACGGCGCTCGACCGTGAGGTGGTGAGCTCGCTGCTTGGCGCCCGGAGCGCCGCGGGCTCGGCGGAGAGCCGAGCGATCGACGCGCTCACCCCACGCGAGCGCGAGGTGCTCGAGCTCATCGCCCAGGGCCGCACCAACGCCGCCATCGCCCGGGAGCTCGTGGTGACGCCCGGCGCGGTGGAGAAGCACATCTCGAGCATCTTCAGCAAGCTCGAGCTGCCGGCGAGCGACGAGGATCACCGCCGGGTGCTCGCGGTACTCGCGTTCCTGCGGGCCTCCACGGTGTAGAGGGTGGGGATCGGCGGTAGGCTCGCGCCGGTCGGGTTGCCGACACGCGTTCCGACCCGTGAGGAGACACCCGATGACCCGTGTTCCCCGACGCCGCGCGGCGGCATCCCTGCTGCTGGCGTGCGCCGCCGCTCTTCCCCCGAGCCGTCGCGGCGGATACGCTGGCGGCCATGGCCTCCGTCGACTCCCGCCGCTCCGGACCTGCCCTGCCGGTCCGGCTCGCCATCTCGTGGCTCACCAACGCGATCGTGCTCGCGATCGTCGCCGGGCTGCTCACCGGCGTGCACGTCTCCACGGTCGGCGCGTTGCTGCTCGCCGCAGCGGTGTTCGGCGTGCTCAACACGCTGCTCAAGCCGTTCCTGCGGGTGCTCAGCCTGCCGCTCGCGGTGGTCACGCTCGGAGTCGCGTGGTTCTTCGTCTCGCTGCTCATGATCGTGATCACCAAGGACATCGTGAGCGGCTTCGTCATCCACGGCTTCTGGACCGATGTGCAGGCGACCCTCATCGTGTGGGTCGTCAACCTCATCCTTGACTTCACCCCCGGCCCCTGGCAGATCACCGGGCACCGGAGGCGGCTCCGGAGCGGTCGCTGAGCAACGGTCGCGGCATACCGGACAGCGCCGGGAATCTCGGTGTGCTGCTCATCGAGGACGACGACGACGACGCGCTGATCGTCCAGGATCTGCTCTGGGATGCGGGCGGCGCGATGGCGCTCGCCCGCGGACGGACGCTGGCCGAGGGACTCGAGCGCCTCGGCGCCGAGATCGGCTGCGTGCTGCTCGACCTGCACCTGCCCGACGCGACCGGCGTGGAGGCGGTGCGACGGGTGCGCGATGCTGCCCCGGACAGCGCGGTCATCGTGCTCACCGGGCTCGACGACGAGGCAGCCGGACAGGCGGCGATGAGCGCCGGCGCCCAGGACTACCTCGTCAAGGGACGCGTCGACGGTCAGCTGCTCGCCCGGGCGATCCGCTACGCGGTCGGGCGCCGGCAGGCCCAGGAGACGCTCGCCCAGCTGCGGATCGCCGAGGTCCGCGCCGAGGAGACGGCGCGGCTGGAGCGCGGGCTGGTCCCCCGCCCGATGCTGTCCACCTCCGCGGTGTGGATCGCCTCGCGCTACCTGCCTGAGCGACGCCGGGCGCTCATCGGAGGGGACTTCTATGACGCTGTGGAGGGCGTGGACGGCTCGGTGCATCTCGTGATGGGCGACGTGTCGGGTCGGGGTCCCGACGAGGCGGCCCTCGGCGTGGCGCTGCGCATCGCCTGGCGGGCGCTCACCGCCGCGGGGACCGCCGGGGAGCGGATCCTGCCGACGCTGCAGACGGTGATCGAGGCCGAGCGCCAGGACCCGCGGATGTTCGCGACCCTGTGCGCGGTCCACATCGACCCCGCGGCCCGGACCCTGCGCGTGCGCCGGGCCGGCCATCTCACCCCCGTGCTGCTCGCCGACGGTGCGGTCCGCTCGCTGCCGCTCGACGGCGGGGGACCGCCGATCGGGATGTTCCCCACCGCGGAGTGGCCGGCGAGCGAGGTCGCACTGCCCGCCGCCTGGTCGGTGCTGCTCTACACCGATGGGCTGATCGAGGGTCGCGACGGCGCCGGGCTGCTCGGCGAGGAGGGACTGCTCGACCTCGTCGCCGATCGGCTGGCGCACCTGCCGGGGTGGCGCGAGGATCCCGGCGGGCTGCTCGGTGAGATCGT
>CAXTTD010000473.1:0-2895 GCA_964246945.1 uncultured Solirubrobacteraceae bacterium
TCTGCCCACTCGGACGCCCTCCGGTGACACGTGGGATATCTCGGCACTCCCAGTGCCGAAACGTCCCGTTCGCCGCGCGCGGCGTGGCGAGCGGGACGAAAAACTCCCGTCGTCGGTACGTCCATTCCGCCGGCGCAATGGGTGGCGCCGTCGGCGGCACGCCCCTCGGGAGTCGGCCCGGTGGGTGCCCGTCACGCGGTCCCGGCGACCTTGCGGCCCCGGCCCGTGTCCGGGAACTGCTCAGCAGCGGTCCAACCCGCCCGCACGGTTGCGGATCGGTGTGTGGGGGCGGCTCAGCGCTTGCTGGTCGTGCGCATGAACCCGTACGCGCACGCCGCGGCCACGATGAGCAGGACGATCGGCAGCAGCGCGCCGATCACGCCGACGATCGCGAGCGCGAGGGTGACGATGCCGGCCGCGCCGGTGAACACGCCGGTCTGCACGAGCCGGTAGGCACGGCGCTCGCGGACGCTGCGGGGAGTACGTCGATCGAGATTGCTCATTGTCCGCAAGCGTACTGCCGCGGGATACCGTGTCGAGCCATGTCCGAACAATCTCTTCATCATCTGCTGCTTTACACCTACGTCGAGGACGTGGCCGAGCGCCGCGGGCCCCACCGCGACGTGCACCTCGCGAACATCCGCGCCGAGCAGGACGCGGGCCGGATCGTGATCGCCGGCGCCACCGGAGCGCCCGTCTCCGGCGGAGCGATGGGATGGAAGGGCGCGACCTCTGAGGAGATCGAGGCGTTCGTCCAGAACGACCCCTACCGGGCGGCCGGGCTCATCACCGACTACCGGATCGAGCCCTGGACCCTCGTCTGAGCCGGAGCCTGGTCTGACCAGCCGGAGCGCGGGCCGGCCCGCCACGGATACCCTGAGCAGCGTCATGCCGTTCCCGCAGACCCGCCTGCGCCGTCTCCGGGCCACCCGCGCGTTGCGAGGCCTCGTGCGCGAGACGCGCCTGGATCCCGGCGACTTCATCTACCCGATGTTCGTCGCCCACGGGCTCGATCGCCGCACGCCGATCGCCTCGATGCCCGGGGTCGATCAGCTGTCGATCGCCCACGCCGTCCAGGAGGCCGGCGAGGCCCACGCGCTCGGCGTCCCCGCGGTGCTGCTGTTCGGCCTGCCCGCGACCAAGGACGAGCACGGCTCGGGCGCCTGGGACGAGGAGGGGATCATCCAGCTCGCCACGCGGGCGATCAAGGACGCCCATCCCGATCTGCTCGTGATCACCGACCTGTGCCTGTGCGAGTACACGAGCCACGGTCACTGCGGGGTGCTGACCTCCGGCGACGCGACTCACCCGCCGACGGTCGACAACGACGCGACGCTCGAGCTGCTCGCCCGCACCGCCATCGCCCAGGCCCGCGCGGGCGCCGACGTGATCGCGCCCAGTGACATGATGGACGGACGGGTGGGGGCGATCCGCACCGCCCTCGACGACGACGGCCTGCCCGAAACGCCGATCATGGCCTACAGCGCGAAGTTCGCGTCCGCTTTCTACGGGCCGTTCCGCGACGCCGCCGACTCCGCCCCCGCGTGTGGCGACCGGCGCGGGTACCAGATGGATCCCGCCAACGGCAACGAGGCGCTGCGCGAGGCGCGCCTCGATGTCGAGGAGGGTGCCGACATGCTCATCGTCAAACCGGCGCTGCCGTACCTCGACCTGGTGCGGCGGATCAAGGACGACACCATGCTGCCACTCGCCGCCTACCACGTCTCCGGCGAGTACGCGATGTTGCAGGCCGCGATCGCCGCCGGTTACCTGGACGCGCGGACCGCGGTGCTCGAGACCCTCACGTCGATCCGCCGGGCCGGGGCCGACATGATCATCACGTATCACGCCAAGGAGGCCGCCCGATGGCTTCAGTAGACGCAGATCAGATCCCGCCTCCCGCCCCCGACACCGACGGGATTCGCGAGGCCGCCGCCGGCAACCACCAGCCGAAGCTCCGCAGCCGCAAGGACGGCGCGGCCGTCGCCCTCGACGACCTCGACCGGCGCCTGCTCAACCTCATGCAGGGCTCGTTCCCGATCGTGCCCGCCCCCTATGCCCACGTGGCGCAGCTCGCGCAGATCTCCGAGACGGAGACGATGGCCCGCGTGCGGCGACTGCTCGACGAGCGCATCATTCGCCAGGTGACGCCGATCTTCGACACTCGCGCGCTCGGCTACTCGTCGATGCTCGTCGCCGCCAAGGTCGATCCCGAGAATCCGTGGCGGGCGGCGAACATCATCAACGCCCACCCGGGCGTGAGCCACAACTACCTGCGCAACCACGAGTTCAACATCTGGTTCACGATCGCCACCGAGCCGGACTCACCGCTCGGGCTGCAGGGGACGCTCGACGTGCTCGCCCGCGAGGCGGGCGCCGAGTCGGTACGCCAGCTCCCGACGCTCAAGCTGTTCAAGATCCGCATGGACCTCGAGATGGAGCAGGGCACCGCGGCGCTCGCCAGCGCCGCCGCTGAGGCGGTCGCCCCCGCCGAGACCGAGGCCCAGCCCTACGACGAGTTCGACCGCGACGTGATCCGCGCGCTGCAGGGCAGCATGCCGGTGATCTCCGAGCCCTACGCCCCCGCCGCCGCGCAGCTCTCGATCTCCCAGGACGAGCTTCTCGCCCACCTGCGCCAGATGCAGGAGCGCCGGCTGCTGCGCCGGGTCGCGGCGATCCTGTTCCACCGCCGGGCCGGATTCTCCGCCAACGGCATGGGCGTGTGGAAGGTGCCGGAGGGCCGCGAGCTCGAGATCGGCGGCCGCATGGCGGCGTTCCGCGGCATCTCGCACTGTTACCAGCGACCCACCTACGCCGACTGGCCCTATTCGGTGTTCACCATGGCCCACGGCCGCTCCAAGGAGGAGTGCGACGCGATCCTCGACTCGATCGCCG
>CAXTTD010000474.1:0-2834 GCA_964246945.1 uncultured Solirubrobacteraceae bacterium
CGGCGAGGCGATGCTGTCCGACGCGGGACATGGTCAACTCATCATGTGAGCTGGTACAAGGGGCCGTCGCCACCCTCGGGTGGGGTGAGCCGCCCGCCGCGGGCGGTGATCGCCCCGCACTGCACGCAGTTGGTGTAGTTCACGTTGACGTCGACGAAGCCCTCCGCCGGCGCGTCCTCGGGAATCTCGTAGACGCCAGCGGGGCACATCCACACCCAGCTCTCCGCGATCTCCCGGGGGACGTTGCGATGCAGGCGAATGTGGTTGGGGGCGTCGTCACGGGTCGCGTTGCCACTGATGTACACGCTCGAGAGCTTGTCAAAGGTGTACTTGCCGTCGGGCTTCGGGTACCCCTTGCGGGTGTCGCCGATGAACTGGGGGACCTGGTCGCCCTTGTGCCAGGCCAGACGCCCGCGGGGCAGCTTGCCCTTCGACATGATCGCCGCGCCCGCCAGCGGCGAGCCCTTGAGGAACCCCTTCTGCAGCGGCTGGCGGGAATTGCGCGCCTGGTAGAGCTCCTGGCCGACCGAGGAGTCCTCGATCGCCTGCTCGTAGCCCGAGAGCGGATCGCCGCTCTTCAGGGAGCGGTAGATCGACTCGGCGGCGAGGTGGCCGGACCGGATGCAGTGGTGCACGCCCTTGAGCGCCGCGGCGTCGACCATCCCGCCGGCGTCGCCGACGAGCACCGCACCGGGCATCGAGAGCTTCGGCATCGACCAGTAACCGCCACCCGGCAACGCCTTGGCCCCCCAGGCGACGCGCTCGCCGTCCTTGAGGATTCCCCTGACCAGCGGGTGGGTCTTGAACTGCTGGAGCAGATCGTGGACGGAGGTGGTGGCGTCGGCGTAGTCGAGGTCGACGACGAAGCCGATCGAGACGAGATCGTCGCCGGTCTTCTCGTCCTTCATCGGATACAGCCACGAGCCGCCGACGTGCCCGTACTTCGCGGGCACCTTCAGCGGCCACGGGCCGAGCGTGTGGATGACGCGGTCCAGAGGCTTGGGAACCTTCCACAGCTCCTTGACCCCGAGCTCCCACACCTGCGGCTCGCGGTGAGCGGCGAGCTCGAACTCCTTGATCGCGGCGCCGGTGAGGTGACCCCAGCAGCCCTCGGCGAGGACGGTGACCTTCGCGCCGATGTCGGTGCCCGGCTCGAAGTTCGACAGCTCCTCCCCATCCTTGCCCCGGCCCTTGTCGCCCGAGCGCACGCCGACGACCGCGCCGTCGTCGACGATCAGCTGGGTCGCCGAGGTCTCGGTGAGCACGTACGCGCCCCCCTCCTCGGCCTGGCGCTGCTGATATCGCGCGAGCGCCGAGACCGAGACGACCTCGTTGCCGATGTTGTGGAAGTTCGGGACCGCCATCGCGGGCACCGCGATCTTCGTCTTGCCGTTCGGGAGCAGGTAGATCGACTCCTTGGCCACCTCGCCGAACGCGAAGCGCTCGCGGCGCCAGTCCTCCCGCGACAGCTCGGGGAACAGCTCCTGGAGCGGGCCGGGGCGCATCACGGCACCCGACAGGTTGTGCCCGCCGCAGGTCTTCGCCTTCTCGATCACCGCCACCGGAACCTCGCCGAGGGATTCCATCAGTGACTCGTCCTCGGCGAGCAGCTGGAGCAGCCGGTTCGCACAGGCGAGCCCCGCGGTGCCGCCGCCGACGATCGCGACCCCGACGTCGATCCGCTCGTCCTCGCCGTCGAGGCCGTGCTTGACGAATTCCTCGACCGGATCGACCGGCGGTGGGAACTCGCTGAGGGCGTGGTGGCCGTTGCTCGAGCTCATGTGGTGGCTAGCTTCCCTTCTTGGCCTTGATCGCGTCGGTGAGCTTCGGCAGCACCTTGTTGAGGTCGCCGACGATCCCCAGGTCGGAGAACTCGAAGATCGGCGCGTTGGCGTCCTTGTTGACGGCGACGATGTTCTCCGAGGACTGCATGCCGACCTTGTGCTGGATCGCCCCGGAGATCCCGGCGGCGAAGTACAGCTTCGGCGAGACGGTCTTGCCCGTCTGGCCGATCTGAGCCGCGTAGGGGTACCAGCCGGCGTCGACCACCGCGCGGGTCGCGGCCACCGCGGTGTTGCCGCCGAACGCCTGAGCGAGGTTCTCGGCGAGCTCGAAGCCCTCGGCCTTGCCGAGGCCGCGGCCGCCGGCGACGAGGATGTTGGCGCCCTCGATGTCGACGTCGGCGCCGCGCTGCTCGCCGCGACTCACCATCTTCGCCTGCTCGTTCCAGGGCGAGTACTCGACGTCGACGTCGACGACCTCGGCGCTGCCGGACCCGTCCTGGGTGAGCTCGAAGGCGTTGATGCGGCCGATGATGATCCCGAGCTCGCCCTGGTAGTGGGAGTCGGAGATCTTCGAGTCCTGGAGGATCGGACGCTCAGCGACGAGCTTGTCGCCGTCGGCCTTGATCGCGATGACCTCCATCGTGACCCCGGCCTGCTTGCGCGCGGCGAGACCGGCGCCGATCTCGAAGCCGAGCAGCCCGCCGCCGAACAGCGCGTAGCCGTGACCGTGATCGTCGATGACCTTGGCCATGACGTCGATCACCGGCGTGGCCAGGCCCTCGGTGCCCTTCGCGCGGAACACCTTGGTGGCACCGTAGGCGCCGAGTGAGGCGCACAGCTCGTCGGTGAGGTCATCGCCACCGACGACCACCGCGTGGCACTCGCCGCCGATCGCCTGGGCCTGCTTGGCGCCCTCGGAGACGGCGCCCAGCGAGTTCTTGTTGAACGCGCCCTCGTAGTGGAGCACGTAGGTCAACACGTCGGCCATCAGATCAGCTTCCTCTCGTCGAGCCAGGCGACGATCTTCTCGACCGTCTCGTCGGTGTCCTC
>CAXTTD010000475.1:0-2833 GCA_964246945.1 uncultured Solirubrobacteraceae bacterium
CGCCGCCGCGGCGGCGGGACCCGGGTTTGCGGCGATGGCCCCGCGCGAGCGCGGGGAGATCCTGCGCCGAGCGTTCGAGACGATCACCGCGCGAAAGGACGAGCTTGCGCTGCTGATGACGCTCGAGATGGGCAAGCCGCTCGCCGAGTCGGCCGGGGAGATCGCCTACGCCGCCGAGTTCTTCCGCTGGTTCTCCGAGGAATCGGTGCGCATCGACGGCCGCTACGCAGTCGCCGCGAACGGCGCCGGACGGATCCTCACCATGAAGCAGCCGGTGGGACCGTGCCTGTTCATCACTCCCTGGAACTTCCCGCTGGCGATGGGCACGCGCAAGATCGGCCCCGCGATCGCCGCCGGCTGCCCGATGGTGGTCAAGCCGGCCTCCCAAACGCCCCTGTCGATGCTCGCGCTGGCCGCCATCCTCGTCGACGCCGGCCTGCCGGACGGCGTGCTCAACGTGTTCACCGCATCCTCGGCCTCGGAGACCACCGGTCCGCTGATCGCCGACTCGCGGCTGCGCAAGCTGTCGTTCACCGGCTCCACCGAGGTCGGGCGCGCGCTCATGGGCCAGGCGTCCGCGGGCCTGCTGCGGCTCTCGATGGAGCTCGGCGGCAACGCCCCGTTCCTCGTCTTCCCCGACGCCGACGTGGACGCCGCCGTGCAGGGCGCGATGCTCGCCAAGATGCGCAACATGGGCGAGGCGTGCACCTCGGCCAACCGCTTCCACGTCGCGGACGCGGTGGCCGACGAGTTCACCGAGAAGCTCGCCGCGCGGATGGGTGCACTCACGCTCGGCCGCGGCACCCAGGACGGGGTCGACGTCGGTCCGCTGATCGACGCCACCCAGCGCGGCAAGGTCGCCGACCTCGTCACCGACGCGCTCGGCCGCGGCGCGAGCGCGGTCGTCGGCGGCCAGACCCGCGAGGGCGCGGGCTACTTCTACGCACCGACGGTGCTCGCGGGCGTGAGCCAGGACGCCGAGCTGCGTCAGGAGGAGATCTTCGGCCCCGTCGCCCCGGTGTTCTCGTTCGCCGAGGAGGAGGAGGCGATCGCGGCCGCCAACGACACCCAGTACGGGCTCGTCGCCTACGTGTACACGAGCGACCTGAAGCGGGCGCTGCGGGTGTGCGAGGGCCTCGAGACGGGGATGATCGGCCTCAACCAGGGGATCGTCTCCAACGCCCAGGCGCCGTTCGGCGGCGTCAAGCAGTCGGGCTTCGGCCGCGAGGGCGGCGCCGAGGGGATCGAGGAGTACCTGGAGACGAAGTACGTGGCGGTCGCGTTGTAGAGACGACGTCTCGAGCTTCGCGTCAGGAGATCCGCTCGCCGTCTACCCCGATCAGACCCGCGCTGCCCACCTGCGCATCCTCCACCGCCAGGTCTCGGCGAGTGGATTCCTCGAGAGCATCGATGTCGGCGGGGGGACTGCCCCGAGAGAGCAGGCCGGACAGCACCGCGGCGAGCCCGCAGATGCTGGTTCCGGTCCACAGGGCCGCGACGTATCCGCCCTCGAGCACCGTGTGTCCGCCGTGGGTCGTGTCGCTGGCCAGGATCGAGGCGGCTACCGCACTGCCGAGCGAAAAGCCCACGTAGCGGATCACCTGATAGAGGCCCATCGCGCTGCCCGTCTCGGCTTGTGGCACGGCACGGGTGATCATTCCCGGGATGGCGGCGAACGTGTAGCCAAACCCAACGCCGATCCCGCCCATCGCCACGAACGCCTCCCACACGCTGGCGTGCGCCACCGCGAAGAAGGCCCCGGCAGCGGCGATCAGCAGCGATCCGGCGGCCAGGATGAAGCTATCGCTGACCAACTCGGAAAGCCGTCCGATCGTGCGGCTGGCCAGCAGGCTCATCACCGAGAACGGCACCAGGCTCAGTCCGGCCACCAGCGAGGAGGATCCAAACCCGTACCCGAGGGTATGGGGCTCCTGCATGAACTCGGTCACCAGCGTCAGGAACATGTACATCGCCACCCCCAGCACGATCGCGGCGAGATCAGCGGTGAGCACCGGGCGATGGCGCAGCTGACGGAGGTCCACCAGGGGCGATCGACGGTGCAACTGCATCCGCGCCCAGGATGCGATCGTCAGCAGCGCGATCACACACAGGACGATGATCGACGGCGAATCCCATCCCCACGCCTGTCCCTGTCCGACGGCCAGCAGCAGCGCGATCAAACCGACCGTCAGCACGACCGCACCCAGTACGTCAAGGGGACCGGCGGTCAAGCCGCGGCTGGATGGGATGACCCTGACGGCGGCGAGGAGCGCGCCGCCGCTCATGATCGCGCCGAAGAGAAACGCGGCATGCAATCCGATGTCGCTGTCGATCAGCCCGCTGATGGGGTAGCCGGCGCCGACGGCGGCAGCGCCGCACACCGACAGGATGGCGATCACGCCCGGAGAGCGATCCGCCGGCAGATGGTCGCGGGCGGCCGCCATCGTGACCGGCGCCAGTCCCAGTCCCACGCCTTGCATGGCCCGACCCACGACCAGGACCGCCAGTGACTGGGAGAGGCCGGCGATGATGCTGCCGGTGAAGACGACCAGCAAGCCGCCGATGATCGTGGCCCGGCGGCGCGGGCCATCGCCCAGGCGGCCCATGATCGGAGCGGAGACCGAACCGGACAGCAACGCCCCCGTCAGCGACCACTGCGCACTTTCCAGCGAGATGTGCAGAGTCCGCGCCACCGATGGGATCAGCGGAGCGCCCAGGCTGCTGATCACTCCAGCCACCATGGTCACCCCCATGAGCACGCTCACCAGCGCTCGGTCCTGGCCTGAAGCGTGAGGGCGAGGAACCGAAAAGCGTGGCATCGCTCCAGCCTAAG
>CAXTTD010000476.1:0-2832 GCA_964246945.1 uncultured Solirubrobacteraceae bacterium
GATGCGGATCGCGGCGCGTCCGTGGCTGCGTAGCGCGGTGCTCGGCCCCGTCGGGCTGCTCGGCTCGGGCGGCGCGAGTGCCCACTGGGCGGAGGCGGAGCGCCCATGAGCGGGCGATCACGGGCCGACGCGGACGATCGCGATCCGGCAGCATCGGCGCCATGAGAGCCATCTGGCGACGCATCTACCTCACCTATCGCTATCGCGGGCTGCGGACGGTCGCCTACCGGGGGATGACGTTTCCGCTGCGCTTCACGCCGTGGGCGACGCTGCTCTTGCTCGAGTCCGCGCGCACGACCGAGCGCTCCTCGGCGCGCCGTTGGTACCAGCGCCACGGCCGGCCGGTGACGGTCGTCATCCCGAGCTACCGCGACGCCGAGCACGTCCGCGCGCTCGTGAAGAGCATCCGGCGCACGACCCGCCGCCGCATGGTGTCGATCGTCGTCTGCGACGACGGCTCCGGTCCCGAGCACGTCACCGCGCTCCGCGAGATCGACGGCATCCAGGTCGTCGCCGGCAAGGAAAACGCCGGCTTCGCCGCAAACGTCAACCGCGGGCTGCGCGCCGCCGCGGCCGAGCACGACATCGTGCTGCTCAACTCCGACGTCGTCGCCCGCCGCGGCTGGCTCGCCGGTCTGCAGTACGCGACAACCCGCTTCGCCGACGTCGGCCTCGTCTCGGGCAAGCTGCTCTATCCCGACGGTCGCATCCAGTACGGCGGCACGGTGCGCAACCTCGGCGCCCCGGAGTGGTTCGACCACCGCTTCCGCTTCGCCGAGGCCCGTCACGGACCGGCGAACATCCCCGCGACGACGCTTGCCGCCAGCGGCGCCTGCATGTACATCACCCGCCGGGCCCGGGAGGCGCTCGGCGAGTTCGACGAGAGCTACCCGATGGCCTATGAGGACATCGACTACAGCCTGCGCGCCTGGCAGGCGGGATTCCGGGTCATCTACTGGCCGGCGGCCGAGCTCCTGCACCATGAGTCGGTGACCCGCGGCACCGAGGTCGGCGAGCGCGAGCGCTGCTCCCAGCAGGTCTTCTGGGAGCGCTGGGGGACCTTCTTCGACGCCCGGCCCGTCCGCACCGCCTCCGGGACGCTGCGGGTCGTGTACGTCACCGAGGACACCGGAGTAGGCGGTGGGCACCGCGACATCTTCGAGCACCTCAACCGGCTCGCCGACCGCGGTCACGAGGTCGCGCTGTGGACGCTCGGCGGATCACCCGACTGGTTCGAGCTGCGAGTTCCGGTACGGACCTTCGAGGAGTACGGCGACCTCTCCGAGGCGCTCGCGCCGCTGGAGGCGATCAAGATCGCGACCTGGTGGCGAACCGCCGGACCGGTGTGGGAGGCGAGCGTCGTGCACGGGATCCCCGTGTTCTTCGTCCAGGACATCGAGACGAGCTACTACCCCGACACCGAGCAGGTGCGCGACGCCGTGATCTCCGCGTATCAGCCGGAGTTCCGCTACATGACGATCTCGGCGTGGAATCGCGAGCGGCTGCGCGAACTCGGCCTCGACGCTGCGCTCGTCCCGCCCGGCATCGATCTCGACACATTCCGCCCCCGGCACGAGGTCGCTCGCCGCGGAGACATGGTGCTCGCGCTCGGGCGCAGCAACCCGCTCAAGAACCTCCCGCTCACGCTCGAGGCGTGGCGCCGGCTGCCCGAGCCCCGTCCCGAGCTCTGCCTTTTCGGGATCGAGCCCGAGCTCGCTGACGAGTCCGGCGTCCGCTACGTCACCACACCCAGTGACGACGAGGTCGGTCGCCTGTTCAGCGAGGCCACCGTGTTCGTGCAGACCTCGAGCCACGAGGGGTTCTGCCTACCCCCGCTGGAGTCGATGGCGAGCGGCGGAGCGGTCGTCTGCACCGACGCCCACGGCAATCGAGACTTCTGCGCCGACGGCGTCAACTGCTTGATGCCGCCGGCGGACGCGGACGCGGTGAGCGATGCGATCGCCGGACTCGGGCCGGCGGGCGGCGCTCGGTGAGGCCGGGATCCGGACGGCCGCCGATTACGCTTGGGCGGCCCGGCTCGATCAGCTCGAGCAGTTCCTCGAGGAGATCGCGGCGCCGCGCACCGTCGCCCCCTCGACCGACGTGGTCCCCGAGCGCCGCGTCCCTCCGCGCTGAGTGCCCACCCCGAATGAGATCCTCCCTCACCTCACGCCTGCGCTGCCCGGTCTGCCGTCACGACGGGACACTGCGCCTGCACTCCGTCGAGACCGACGCGCACGAGACGCGCGTCGGGACGCTCGCCTGCTCCCGCTGCGGCGCGCAGCGGCCGGTGAACCGCGGCGTGGCCGACCTGCTCGTCGACCCACCCGATTACGTCGCCCGCGAGTCCGCGGGCCTCGAACGCTTCGCGGCCCGGATGCGCGAGGACGGCTGGACGCGGGAGACGATCCTCAGCCTGCCCGACGTCGACCTCGGCTACTGGTACGCCCAGCGCATGTCGATCGAGCAACTGCTGGAGGTCGTCGACTTCCAGCCGGGGCAGTGGCTGCTGGACCTCGGATCGAACACCTGCTGGGCGTCGAGCCGCTTCGCGACCCACGACCTCAACGTGATCGCGCTGGACATCTCGCTATGGGAGATGCAGGGCCTGTGGACCGCGGACTGGTTCATCGAGGCGGGGATCTCGTACTTCGAGCGGATTCTGGCGACGATGAACGAGATTCCGCTCGCCTCGGACAGCCTCGACTACGTGTACGCGTGCGAGGTCCTGCACCACAACGACCCGGGCGGGCTGCGCCGCGCCTTCGAGGAGGCCTACCGGGTGCTGGCCCCCGGCGGGCGGATGCTCGTCGTCAACGAGACGCTCAAGAC